>DATFZA010000108.1:0-4525 GCA_035314765.1 Bryobacteraceae bacterium | reverse complement strand
CGGCAACCGCCCACAATGCTTCGGAGGGGATCCCGGCTCTGGTGTGTCCAAAGAGGATTACGAGGGGCGTGGCTACCAGTAGCCAGAACAGCGCCCCCGAATACAATGGCAAGATGCGATGCCGAACCAGTATCCCCACGGCGCAGGCTTCCAAAACATGAGTCAAGATGACGCCGCTTCCAAGGGAATGTGCCCAGATTGGCAGTTCCACCAAGACTGCGGTCAGAGCGCCAAAAGCCGGCCCCAACGTGATCGCGATCAGCAGCGAAAACACTTCTCCAAACGTGAACGGTGCACCGCCCGGTACGATCAAGGGAAAACAGTTCACGGCAAATCCGGCCAGCCCGGCTCCTAAACTAGCTAGCAGGCGATGGCGATCAAACTTGGTGAACTGAAGGAGCGAGGACAAAGTTCTCACCCCTGTTTTCGGCAGAAGCATGGATATACGTTAACGCACGGCACCCTTCGTCAGGATGAAAATTCGTAAGCGGTTCTTGCCCGAGCGGTGAAACCCGCGCGGCCCGGTTGGCTTGTCGCGTAGGACTCGGATGATTCGGGACTTTAGCTTTTGAGTTGGTCCGCCGGCATGACATCCATCCGGTGTACCACCTTTGCCAGAGCTTGAATCTGACCGTTGAGCAGGGTGGGGCTCAATTTTCCGATGTAGCAATCGGGCGGTCCGGCGAGCAAATAGTCAGGCAAGGGGATGTACCCGATGGTCGGAATACCGGCACGCGAAAGTGCGCCGCCTTCGCCGAAAAATGGACCGGTCTTGGGTTTCACAGCGAGCAGCCGGCGATCCATGGTTCCCTCCGCGCCGCCGGTCATGGCGTCGGCTGTCGATTGATGGTTGGTAATGACCAGACTCAGCTCATCCTTGCCGGTGGCGCGATAAACGCCTTTGGCATCATCTTTCCATTCCCGCGCACCGAGGTGTTCGATGGTGAGCGCGCCCACCGTTTTCTTGATAATGTCCGGGTGATTCTTAATGAACCCGGCGATCGACTGAACATAGGGTAAGCAGAAGTGGCCCGTGGCCAGAACAAACACGCAGGTTCGCTTGCGCTCGCTCTTGGGCAGTTTTGCAAAATACTTAGCCAAGGCCAGGCAGCCGAGCGCGCCATTTTCTTCGGTCGCGTTCGGGCCGTCGGTGTGAGTGTTGACGATCAGGACTTCGTCGGAAGACGATCCCGGAAGCGTCGCGACCAGCGCATCGGTAGGAGTGTCGGGCACCAGGTCGGCTTCCAGCGTCAACGTGCATTTCGCGCCCGTAACGGCCAGGCTCCGAAGTTTCGCGGCTTGGCTGCGGCCGACCCACAACGTAGGCATCTCCTGTAGTGGCCGAGAGAAGGGCGTGTATTGATACGCTGCGTTTTCGTCCGAAACGTTAGTCCATGCGATGATCACTCCCGCGGCGCCGGCCTTCTTGAACGGCGCAAGCAGCGGAGCAGCCAATAGCTGGTTGATCGCTCCCATGTTGGATTCAGGCAAGGGCGTATCTTTCTCATATGCGCCCAAGACCGAATACCACTCACTGTAGGGCATGGGCTTTACCGGCGACTCGAGAAAAACGATCTTCCCCTGGACGTTGTCGGGCAGCTTGATCTCGGCCGAGGTTCCGCCATACACCAGTTCGCCGGTCACTCCGGACGAAGGCGTCTGACCGGAATAGGGATAGTAGGAGGTGTAAGGGACCTCAAACGATTTACCGGAACTGGGCGTCACTTTGATGCCGCAGCGTTTGGCATCCCAGCGAGTAAATTTGAAATGATCGCGGGTTAGTTCCAATCCCGCTTTTTGAAACTCGGTTGCGAGGAACTCGACGAAATCCGTGTGCGCCTTGTTGCCGGTGTATTTCGGACCGAGTTTCGCCATCCATACCTGCCAATCCTAGATCTCTTTCTGAGACGGCATGAGGTCTTGACGATAACCGGCCGTGGCGGCGCCCGCCGGAAGCGACAATAAGGACTCCAAACCTGCTGTCGTCGCGGCGAACGTCGATAACGCCGCGGCCGATTTCATGAACTTTCGACGAGTGGACGGCATGATTCCTCCTTTGCACTATGGTCAGGAACGGCCGTGGCCGCGCCCGTGGCGATCCTCGGCCGCTTGTACAGCTTTCGCGACGACCGGACTGACCAGATCGAAGCCGTCCTTATTCAAGTGATGCAAATCTTCGCGCAATAGCTCGCGGCGCGGCTGTCCGTCAGCGGTCAGCAACATCTGCGTCTGGTCCACGAACTGCAGCTTGGAATCCTTCGCGCAGATCGCACGCATCTGTTCATTCGCTGCTTGAACGGCGTCCCACACCGCCAGGCGCGCGATGCTTGGGCGAATTGCGATGACTACCATCTGCGTGTCCGGCAACGCCGCGTGAATTTTTGTCACAAATTTCCGGAAATCATCCGCGATCATCTCGTTGGGCATTCCATACGCTGTATCGTTATCGCCGGAATAAAAGACGATAGTCGAGGGTTTGAACGGAACGACCAATTGATCGGCGTAATACGTTGACTCTGAGATCATCGAACCGCCAATTCCGCGATTTATCGTTTCAAACTGGGGGAAGTAATGCTTGAGGTCCCAGCCCGCAATCGTGGCGCTACCGACAAACATAACCGCTTCCTTCTTGGGAGGGTTCTGCGCGTCCTGCCGAAGCATCTGCTCCACCCTTGATTTCCAGCGCTCCGGCGTGATTTCCTTGTAATATCCCAGGCGCACCCAGTCCACCTGCCGCGCCGGCTGCCGCGCGGCCGTGTCAGCCGCTTGACCGAATAGCAAACCGCCGCTAAGAAGCGCTAAGGCTGTAAACCGCATTTTTCCTCCTCAGTCTAGACTCAGCTCCTGCCCGGGCCGCCAAACGGCGGCGGTGCTCCGGGTGCCCATTTGATGGATTCGAGATCCGCCAGCATGAAACTGCCGCACAGCTGGCTCGTGGACGCCATCTGCGTCAGGAACAGATTCACGTCCAGCCAATCCAACCGCGCAGCTGAAGTCCAGTATCCCGTCAACGCGCCGATGACCGCCGCGCCCGGAATGCGATTGCGATTGGCGATCGATCCCAGGCCGTACCAGGGGCCCTGCTCGCCGCCGTGAAGGCCCTTTCGTCCGGGGCACTGTACCTGCGTGCGAGGCACGTTGCTATCCTTCACCGCCGCGATGGCGAGATCCACCATGTGCTTGTTGTTGGTGACGTATATGCTGGTCAGGTCAGGGACGTCGGTCTTGTGGAACGGTTTCCCGCCGCCCTCTTCGACTTTCATCTGCCCAAGATGCTCGATGCCAATCGACGCAATCACCTTGCTGTAAACATCGGGGTGGCTGGCTGCGTAATCCTCTTTCGCGAATGCCCGCTCCGCACCCGGCATGAAATGCCGGCAATCGTAGAACAGCATCAGACTGCGGGGCCGCTCGGCCTTGGGAATGCGCGAAAAGTATTTCACGATCGAAAGGATACCGATGGCGCCGTTTTCCTGCGAGATCGACGGGCCGTCGGTGTGCGTGATCAGCAGAATCTGCTGGTCGTCCGGAGTGCCGTAGTTCTTGCCTGGCAGGTATCCGAATAGCTGGTAGCCCTCGGCCTGCTCGGTCTTCGCGATCAGCCGCAGCGTGGCCTGCTTGCCCGCATTGGCCGCGGCGGCGACTTGCGCCCCGGACTCCCGGTCGAGATAGAGAGTCGGCATCTGGTGCAGTGCCGGAACGCCGAACGTGTACAGTCCTTTGACCGCGTCAAACGGAAGCGGCATGACGATGACAGCGCCCGCCGCGCCAGCCTTGATAAGAGGCTCTTGCGCGGCGCCGAGTCCCATGATCGGGAACGGACTCAGCGCGGCTTCATCGTCGTAAGGTTTTAGCGGATTGGGGAAGGTGCCGGCGTTGGAGAGGTATTCGTAATCGTCCGAACCTCGGCTGAGTCCCGGAGACGGGCCCTTCACGATAACTGCGATCTTGCCGCGCAGAGCCTCGTCCGGCATGCCATCGTGGTACACCACCAGCCCACCCGTGGCCCCGTTGTCCGGCGTATGGCCGGAGTTGCAGCCGTAATTTGCAACCCGGATTTTCTTTCCATCCACCTGCAGCGACCAGTTCGAGTCGTCCGGAAACTCCGTGGTATACCAGCGCTCGTACCGGATCGGGTTACGGAAGATGTCCGTCACGCCGAGTGTTCGCCACTCCTTCTCGAGCATCTCAAGATAGTTGTGCCAGGAGGGGCTTCCAGTCAACGTCGGGCCGCCCTTCGAATCTTTGCTCGCATGCCACGCGCGAACCTCTTCGGCGGTGGGCAGGAACTTTCGATTCACTTTGGTCAGGGCCGGATGGGCGTGCCCCTCCGTCTTCGCGGCGCGCAGACGAATTCCCGGCGCCAGCGCCACCGCCGTTCCGATTCCTTTAATAAAAGCCCTGCGCTCGATTCTGCTCATGGTCTTGACTCTCCTGGTGACACGCTGCCTATTTGCATTCGAAATTTTCGGCTTCGTCGGTGCTGCCCGAACCCTTGTAGTGAGCGGTTTTAGGCCACGCGCAC
>DATFZA010000107.1:0-16337 GCA_035314765.1 Bryobacteraceae bacterium | reverse complement strand
CTCAGCAGCAGCCGCAGCAACCACAACGCGCTCAGCAGCAGCCGCAGCAACCACAGCGCGCTCAGCAGCAGCCGCAGCAACCACAGCGCGCTCAGCAGCAGCCGCAGCAACCACAGCGCGCTCAGCAGCTAGCGCAAGAACAAGGTTCTCAGCAGCCACAGCGAACGCAGCAGCAGGCACAAGCTTGGCAGCAACAACGCGGATGGCAAAAGCCAGGCGGCTGGCAGGGGCACGACACCTGGCAGCAAGATCGCGCCCAACACTGGTCCTCCGACCATCGCACCTGGGCGCAGCGTGGGGGGTATGGCGGCTACTACATTCCTCAGCAGACCTTCGGTGTTGATTTCGGTAGCCAACATTTCTTCCGCATCGGCCGCATGCCCTCTATGTATCTGGGGTATCCGCGTTTCCAGTACGGCGGGTTTTCGTTCCTTCTGGTGGATCCATGGCCGGAAGACTGGGCGCCGGACTGGTACGCTACCGATGACGTTTATATTGGCTATGACGACGGGTATTACCTGTACAACCGGATTCATCCTGGCGAGGCGGTCGCCATTACTATTTTGTTGTAGTTTGGCCTGTATGGCAGGTTGATCCCACAAGGGGATCGTCAGTCTATGGAAAACGCAGGAGCATGATAGGCATAGCCTCAGGCGGTCCAACGGCCGGGCATGTAGTGGGCTCCGCAAATACCAATTGCGACGGTCTTGCAATCGGCCAATCGTGCGGTTGCATCCTTGTTCTTAACCGCGACAGCTCAAGGCACGGAAGTTTCGTTCGTGGCGGGCCTTATTTCACCGGCTCTCGTATCGCGGGTGCATCGGCGTCCAGCCGTTTGTACTCTGAATAAATCAGGACCCGGTCGATCACCAGACTCTTCACGAAGAAGATTTTCGCAGCGGCTCGTATTTCCACGCGTTCCGGCACCCAGATCCCTTCGTCGACGCGGGTCTGCTCCATCGTAATGTGCGAGCCGCGCAGCACGCGCACCAGGAACAATCCCAGTGAGAACGGCTGGATGACGTTCCCGTCAGCCTTGATCCACCCGAGTTCTCGCTTGTCGACCCACAGCTTACCCTCCAGCTTGTCGAACATCTTGCCGTACGTGCCCTGCGGCTGATAGCCGGGGTGCGGCGTCGCCTGAAGTACATAGGCCGGCCTGCCGTTTATGATTTCCTCGCCCACCAGTTGGAAGTCGAATGCCTTGGGTATTTCCCGGACGAGCGACGTGGTCTCCTCCTCCTCCTTGCGTATTCGCGCGGCCCGCTGCTCCGGAGTTTCGCGCTTCAACTTGTCGAGCTTCTCCTTCTGTTTTCGTTCCTCCACGGGGGAAAGAGACTTCCCGTTGCGTTCCACCAGTTGCTCGAACGGAACGCCGTCGACCAGAATAATTTTCGAGACATCCACCTGCTCAGACTTCACGCGGCCTTCCGAATCCAGGCGCCGATCGGAGTCGCGCTCCACATAGGTGTACTGGAGCCGCCCTTGCCAACTCCGCTGTGTGGCTGCGATCGATGACTCCATGATCTGGCGGCCGTTCTGTGCGCCGGTAATTTGAGCAAAGACGACGGATGCAGCCGCGAGCAGGAGCATCGCGCTCGCCATCATTCCATATCCTTGCGGGAGATCCCCAGTTTCTGCATCAAGGCGTTCAAAGTCGTGCGTGGCACGCCCAAGTGGATCGCCGCGGAACTGACCACTCCACCGGTCTCCCGGAGAACCTTGACAATATAATCGCGCTCCATGTCCGCGAGCGTGCTACCAGCAGCGTTCACTGCGTCGGCGCGAAATTCAGCCAGGGGAGCACGGAGCTCCCGGCCCTGGGAAAGGATCACCGACCTTTCAATAAAGTTCTCCAGCTCACGTACGTTCCCAGGCCAAGGCCAATTCACCAGAGCCCGCATTGTGTCCGCCGGAATCGATTCAACTTGCCGGTTCATTTCGCGGCCATACTTACGCATGAAGTACTCGGCCAAGGCAGGTATGTCCTCGGGGCGATCGCGCAATGGAGGGATGGTGATGGGGAACACTTTCAAGCGGTAGTAAAGATCGCTGCGAAACAGCTTATGCCCCATCATCTGCGTCAGATCGCGGTTGGTCGCCGCGACCAGCCGAACGTCAATGGGGATGGTTTTCGTGCCGCCCAACCTCTCAAACGCCTTCTCCTGCAAAGCGCGCAGCAATTTGGGTTGCAGATCCAACGGAATGTCGCCCACTTCATCCAAAAAGAGAGTCCCGCGGTGCGCCAGCTCAAAACGTCCGATCTTCTGCGACAACGCCCCGGTAAAAGCGCCTTTCTCGTAGCCGAACAACTCGCTTTCCAGCAGCCCGGTCGGAATCGCGGCACAGTTCAAAGTGATGCAGGGAAAATTCTTGCGGGGGCTCAACCGATGGATGGCGCGCGCGATCAATTCCTTTCCCGTGCCGGTTTCGCCCAGAATCAGCACCGTCGCCTCGGTTGGTGCAACCGTGTCCGCCAGTTTCAAAACTCGCTTCATCGCCACGCTTCTGCCAACAATCTCTTCAAAATTGTCGCTCCCCGTGTCGTTGGCCACCCGCGCCATTTCCTCATCTTCCGTGAGGGGATGTATGATTGTGATCCAGTGAAGCGGGGATAGGTTCAACACCGCTAACGTCACCAGGACGCTCACCCGAGTGCCATCCTTGCAAACGTATTCCTTCTCATACGGCAGGCAGGCCCCGTGCAGCAAGGCTTCTTCATATGCTAGTTCATCCCGATGCGAGTATTCCGCGGGCGTGAGATCCGGCCAGTACAGCCTTCCCGCGGCCAAGTCCTCGCGGCTATAACCGGCCAGTTGGAGGAACGCGCCATTCGCTTCTATGATCTGGTCGAACTCGCCTGAAACGACGCCGGCATCGGATGTTTTCTGCAGGCGCTCGCTAATGGGGATCACATTGCGCCGGGATCCCTCAACTGCGGCTTGGCGCTTGCTGAAGTCGCGCACGACGTTGGCATAGCCCTGCAGCTCCCCGTGTTCGCTTCGCAGAGCAAGCGTAAGCACGTTGGCCCAGAATTGCGGCCCGTCTTTCTTCTTCTGCCAGCGTTCGTTCCCGAAATGCCCTTGAGCGGCGGCCTTCTTCAATTCCTCGTGCCACTGGACGCTACCGGTATCGTTGCTTGAATAGAGGCAGGATACAGGTTGACCCACGATCTCCTTCGCCTGGTACCCATAAATGCGCTCTGCTCCGGAATACCAGTCGACAATCTGGCCGTCAGCCGCGAACAAATAGATCGCATAGTCGTGCACCCACGCTGGATCTTCACCAGCCGCGGCGGCGCCAGATTGCTTCCTGGGTTTGTCACTCAGCTCCAGTAGGTGCCGGGAGGGTAGAACGTCGACCTTCGCGGCGTACTCAACATCTCGCACAATTCCGCCGGCGCCTAATATCCGGAGCGTGCCCCGCTGTTCACCTTTTTGCAGGAAGGCCGGCCAAAGCCGCTCAATCTGAGGTCTGAAGCCGGGTTCCAAAAAGTCGTCAATTCTGTGGCCAATGATTCTGTTTCTTGGAAGCCCGAGCAGCTTGCCCGCACTGCTACTGGCATCCCGGCAACAGCGGTCATCGTCTGCAATCAGGATGGGCTCGGCGGGTTGGTAGAGAATCGCCCGAAACAGCAGTTCAAGCCGTTTCAAACCGCTGTCTAGCAACCACTGGCGGCTCTGCGGCTGAGGAGAAGCGGAACACATAACTCTCTAAGAATCCAGATTAGCGCAGCCACTTCAGCATGGGCAGATTGACCGCATTCGGTCAGTCAATGTCACAGAAACGCAAGTAGTAGCAATCGGGAGATCCTCTGTCTGCACCCAATTCACGGCGAGTTGGCGCCAGGAACCGCGGCCTGAAGATGGCTATGGAAGTGCGTCCTTCCAGAGGGTCCTGGATCGTCCCAAGAATCAATAAAGGAGTATTTCCATGAACAAAGACACCCATGTAGCTGGAGCGCACACTGCCGCCGCGCTGGAACATGAAAACGCAGCTAAGAGCCATCGCTCCGCTGCGGAGCACTGCAACAAGGGGGCTCACGAAACCTGCCAGCAACATGCAAAAACGGCCCTCGATCAATCCGCGAAAGCTCACGCAGCATCGAAACTGGCTCACGAGAAGTCGGAACAGCCAGCAGCCACCGCTGCCAAATTGTAGCCAAGAGCCCGTCGGATTTCCGTAGCTCCAAATTGGTATGCGACCCATTTTCTTGTTTGGGCGCACACGTGCTCTTAAAGCGTTGAGCACCGCATCTGCAACAGAATTGGCTAAACGAACTTGGCGGACCCGGTGCGACAAGGAGAAGCGTATGAAATCGAGTACAGAAGATCGGATCGAGGGCACCGTTCACGAAGCGAAAGGCGCCGTGAAGGAGAAGGTAGGCGAGGTCCTGCATAGCCCCGATTTAGAGACTGAAGGAAAGGACGAAAAGCTGGCGGGCCAAGTCCAGCAGAACGTCGCACAAGTGAAGAAGTTGTTTAAGAAGTAGACCACGGCAACGACAAGCGGCAGGCAGCCGGACGGTTGAGGGCGGATTGCACGGGAAGCCTACGTTCGGGCTGCCTTGCGCTTGTGTTTGAAGACGAGAGATGAAGGAGTTGACTTTTTATGAGAATGAATCTAAAACACCGTATCTGGGTTCTGGCAATTGCCGGTTCCTTTAGTACCGCCGCTTTCGCGGCGGATCGGGAAATCAAGGTAGACGACAGGCTGAATGCTTCGGCCGAAACGCTGAGCGATATGATGCACGCTTCCGACAAAGGAATCCCGCAAGATCTACTCGACAAAGCGCGTTGCGTCGTTGTCGTCCCGGGAATGAAGAAGGCCGGATTCATCTTCGGCGCGGAGTATGGCCGCGGGTTCGCGGTCTGCCGCCGCCATGGTGGCTCAGGCTGGAGCGCTCCGGCTGCAATGCGGTCGGAAGGTGGTAGTTTCGGGTTTCAGATTGGCGCTTCGGAGACGGATGTGGTGTTGCTCGTAATGAACGATGGCGCAATGAAACACCTGTTATCCGATAAGTTCACACTCGGCGGAGATGCATCCGTTGCGGCGGGCCCGATTGGCCGCGACGCCAGCGCTCAGACCGACGCGATGATGCACGCGGAAATTCTGTCCTATTCCCGTTCGCAGGGGCTGTTTGCGGGCATCGCTTTGACCGGCGCGACGCTTCGTCCGGATGGGGAAACCAACCATGAGCTTTACGGCCACGACGCAACCAACCGTGAAATTCTGACCGGCGACTTCAAAACTCCGGAGGCCGCGCGAAGGTTTGAACATGCGTTGAATCGGGAGTCGGCTGACCGCAGCCGGTAGATTCGGCTTTCGGTTAGAGAGGTAACGAACTTCCAACGGTTCGCGCGTGATGAGATGCCGGCCTTATTTTCGAGGGACGGTGAGAGCGGCGGTCCTGCTGACCCTCGCGGGCGGCATTTCTACGCGCGGCCAGCAGGTTGCCTCTTCAGAGGCTGCTATCGCCGGCGATGCTTCGCCAGGCTCGCCCTTACTTGATGCTACTTCGTTTGGTGATTTATCGCGCGTCGATTTACCAGGCTTGGCGCGGCCAGGGGAAACCACGCAGTACGTGGCGGCGTCATGCCTGGAACCGCCGCCCCTCCTCGGATGGGAAGACTATCAAGGTCCACTTCAGAAAGTAGTTGGAGCCTTCGCCCAAAAGGTGGAGCTTAAATCGGCGCATCCTCCGCGGTACAAACCTGGAACAATACTGTGCTCTCTCGAGGTGAAAGACAAGTTCATCCTATTCGTTCGGGATACGTTCGATCCAATTTCATTGCTTGCGGCTGCTTTCAACGCAGGTTTGGATCACGCATCCAACCGTGACCGCACGTTCGGACAAGGCCCCGAGGGTTATGGTAGACGCTTTCGCGCCGACTTCGCCGGGCAGACCACGTGGAGATTTTTCACGGATTTCGCCTATCCGACGATCTTCTCGGAGGACCCTCGATACTACCGCTTGATTCACGGCAGCGCCAAGCGGCGTTTTCTTCACGCGGTCGAGCATACTTTTGTAGCGCAACGAGACAGCGGCAAGCATATGTTCAATGTGTCGCAATGGATGGGAACTGCCACCGCCGTCGCTCTCAACGACGTCTATCATCCGGGAAACGAACGCGGGCTGACTCCCGCCCTGCGGGTCAGTGGCTATGCCCTGGCGACAGGCATGGCGACCGACGTCCTCCGGGAATTTTGGCCCGATATCGCTCGCAAGCTGCACCTGCCCTTCCACGACACGATCGAGCGGGCGGCGACCGAGACTGGCCGCTCTGCTTGGGCCGGCTCAGCGCCGCACTAGACACGTCAGTTCCCAAAGCCCGGGCAGCGGAACGCGGGCAACCCGCCGGGTTAGCGGAAGATAGTCCTGCATCGGCGGGTGAGAGAAGTGGCCCAGTGGAGGTATTCGAGAACGGTCGAGCGAACCCACCCCATCTACGGCCTCCTGCGCACCAAAATCGAAGGATTCGATTCCCTGGCGGAGCTCGCTTTGGATATGCGCTGCTCGTGGAATCACGCTACCGATAAAGTGTGGCGGATCGGCTCGTAGCTTATGAAGGTGGCTGCGGGTTAATGTCTTTGTCTTGTCCGTGGATCTCAACGCGGGAAGAAATGGTGGGCATCCGCGGTGGAGATGCCCACGCGCCCCAGCTTAGACTCCGCTGAGAGAAAGATGCTCCGCGCCTTGCAGCCAATAGGGCGGGCGGCCATAGTGCGAGTAAAGACGGTCTTCATATTCTCGAGTAACCGGCATCGACTCGACATACTCCGGGCCGCCCTTTATTGCTTCTCTCGTGAGGCTGGTGTAGACCTTGGAATCCGCCCAACTTACCTGTTCAATCCACGCTGGTGCGACCAGCACCTTCTTGCCGGGCCACCAGTTCCGCGTCGCCACCTCAATGTAGCGGATGGTCCAGGACTGGTCGTCCACCACATAGCCGTCCACGTGACCGATGTCGCCATTGGACGCTTCAATAGAGTAGCCATTGACTGCTCCGGAGCTTCGCAGATGCGAATCCTTCGCCCTCTCGATCCTCTCAGCCATCGCTTCCACAGAAGCTTTGGTTCCCAATGCGAAGCCGCTCGGGTAGACCTCGGGACCCCAAAGATACGGGCCACCCCAATAGTATGGGTACCCGTAATACAGGTTGTACTCAGCCTCTTGTTGCCGGGAAACTGGCTGATGCGTGTTAATGTCGGGGCTGTTCTTAACCTGTTCTTTGGTTAGCGCGACCTCGAGACGCTTGGCGTGCCAGTCCGCATGGATCACGGAGAATGGCGAGATCAGCACTTGCCGGCCGCCCAGCCATCCTCCTGTATCCACGGTCAGGTAGCGGATCGCCCAGCTCCCGTCGTCGAAATACAGCTGATCTACGGTTCCCAGCTCGCCGTCCGCTGCCCGGATCGCCAGACCTTTCAAGTGTGCCGCATTGATTAACATGACTGCTACTTCGTGGCCGCTTCGACTAATTCGGACGAGTGCAGCGTTACCTTGACCGGCCGGGTGCTTTCGATAATGCTTCTGGCTTTTTCCACTTCCACCGGCGTGCCATGCGCCAGCAACAAGAATTTGTCTGTCTTGAGCGCCAGTTCATACTGAACGACGCTGTCTTTTGGAATACCGATGCTGTAGAGCCCCGCGCCCACCGCGCTCAATCCTCCAACCACAACCGCGCCTTCGAGCGCACCCACAATCCAGGCCACTAACGGCCCGGCAACCAGCACCGGACCGATACCCGGAATGGCAAAGAAGGCCGACCCGAACAGCAATCCCCAGAAGCCCCCCCAAAACGCGCCGGCTTTGCCCCAGTACTTCATGCGGTCGCCGGTATTGTAATAACCCGTCACCTGTTCATCGGTGTGGGAGTTCTTTCCAACAATGGACAAGCTGCGCATGTCTATCCCCGCGCGCTGCAGTTCCTTGACTGCTTCTTCCGCTCCGGCATGCGTGCTATAGACAGCTACTACTGAATTTCGTTCGGACATTTGTGTTCTCCCGTAAAGTTGTGGCGCTTTGTGAATCGCGGCGACTGCCGGTGTTAGAGTGCATGCGCATCTCCAAACGGGTTCACTCCGCTAAGTGGATGAAGAGCTGTCAAGCCGGGTCTTCCAAAGGACCTTGCCACCGGAATAAGAAAAAGTGGTGACCACAAAGGGAGCACCGGTAGGGTTGAATGAGCCAGTGGAACGCTCGTTCAAAGGCGTTTTGAAGGCCTACACTTCTGAAGTCTATCGATCTGCAGTACGGACAGCGCGTTGGGAAGAGACCTCCTTTGGCAAAGCTCATAGAATTCCGCCGGCTTTCGTCATGACGCGCGACGGGGTTGTAACGAGCGCCGGGCCAACTCTGCCGATCGGTCTCGTCCCTCGGGCGATTACCGTGGCCACCGCGACCGTCGCCACCATTGGCGCAAGCAAAGAAATGCCGCGCAGCGGAAACCGAAGTCCGTCGGTTTTCCGCTTTGCCCGTTGGCTGGTGGCCGCGGGGGAGTTCGTCTTAGCGGCAAGCGCCATGGTTTTCTCCTAAGATCGTTTGACTATTCTTCATAACTCTCGAACGCATCGGCGGGCCCATCGGCGTCTGCTTGCCTTAGTTGTTGCCACGGCGTCGCGACTTCTTGGTTGATGCACGTGCTCGACCGCGGGGACGAGCCATTGAATATGCAACCGCCGCGGGAATGAACCTCCGCGAGCGACCACCTGCGGTCAAATGACTGCCGGTGGTCAACGGCCCATCGCGGAAATTATCGAGAAGGTCGCGGGATACGGTTCGGCGCCTAACGTGCTCTGGGATCTCCTTCCAGAGGTTAGGAACATTGAGGTGAGTCCTTGGCGGCATCCTTCGCGGGTTTTCAGTCCTTGATTGAAAACAGTCCCGACGCGATCTCACTCATCGATCGGCGGGGCGAAATACTATACGGGAGTGCGTCTACCAGCAAACTTTTCGGATACCTGCCGGAAGAGCTGATTGGACGCAACTGTCTGGATCTGGTCCATCCCGAAGATCGTTACCACTCCAGCTGCGCGTTGCAGCAGGTGCTCAGCAAGCCGCCGGGACCAATCCAATGGGAAGCGCGAGTGCTTCACAAAAACAACAACTACTCCTGGGTCGAAAGCACGGTCTCCAACTTCCTTCTCGATTCTGAAGTGCAAGCGATCGTCATGCACCAACGGGACGTCAGTGAACGGAGAGCCGCGGACGGCGAAAAGCAGCAGCATGCCGAGGAACTGGTCCGCTCAAACTTGCGGCTGGAGGAGTTCGCCTATACCGCGGCCCACGATCTGCGGGAACCTCTCCGGACAATCTCCATATATACAGAAATGCTGATCCGGATAACACAGATGAACCCGGATGCAAAGGAGATGGCCGGGTTCATTTTAGATGGCGCCGCACGCATGTCCGCCTTGATCACCGATCTGCTATCCTTCGCCAGCACTGGCTTACATGAGACGCCCCGACCGGTCCGCCTGCAAGACGCATTAGCGCAGGCCATGCGAAACCTGACCCCGGCCATCCAGGAAAGCGGCGCGAGAGTCACCGTCGATGGGCTGCCGTTAGTCGTAGGCGACGAAATTCATTTGGTGCGGTTGTTTCAAAACCTGATTGGCAACGCGATCAAGTATCGGAGCCAGGATCCGGTCGAAATTCACGTAAGCGCCAACCGTCGTGGTGCGGCTTGGGTCGTCGGCATCAAGGACAATGGCATCGGCATCGCGCCCCGTGACCAATCTCGTGTATTCAAGCCCTTCATTCGTCTGGCAAATCGGGATCTACCCGGCACGGGTCTCGGTTTGGCCGTATGCAAGAAGATCGTGGAGGACTATGGGGGCGAGATCTGGGTCGAATCGAAACTCGGGACCGGATCCACTTTCTGCTTCACGATTCAGGCGGCCGGGCAAGACCGGGCGCTCGCACAGGCCGCTTCCTGATCGGGAGCGGCAAAGAAAAAATAACAGGCAAATGAAGGAGAACAGCATGATGAATATCAGACCTCTATATGACCGGATCGTCGTGAAACGGATCGAAGAGCGGGAAACTACGCGCAACGGGATTGTTATTCCCGATTCCGCTCAGGAGAAACCCCAAGAGGGTGAAGTCCTGGCGGTAGGCCATGGCAAGAGGCTTGAGGACGGCAATCTCGCAGCCCTCGATGTCAAAGTTGGCGACCGGGTCCTGTTTGGGAAGTACTCCGGCGCCGAGACCAAGCTGGTCGGCACCGAGTACCTCATCCTGCGTGAGGACGACGTTCTCGGGATCTTGGACCGGACGCCGCCCAAGGCCGCGATGAAAGCAGTCTGAATTTCGACTTACCAAGGAACAACATCAATGGCAAAACAGATTATTTACAGTGACCATTCCCGTCAGGCAATTCTGCGCGGCGTCAACCAGCTCGCGGATGCGGTAAAGGTGACGCTGGGACCTCGCGGGCGCAATGTCGTTCTCGAAAAGAAGTATGGCGGACCGACGATCACCAAAGATGGCGTCACGGTTGCCAAGGAAATCGAACTGAAGGATCCGCTCGAGAACCTGGGCGCCCAATTGGTCCGCGAAGTCGCGTCCAAGACATCCGATATTGCCGGTGACGGCACGACCACCGCGACCATACTGGCTCAGGCGATTTTCCGCGAAGGGGTTAAAGCGGTGACCTCCGGCGCGAGTCCGATGGCGATTAAGCGCGGCATCGACAAAGCGGTTGAAGTGGTGGTTGAGGAAATCAAAAAGCTCTCCAAGCCCGTCTCCGGCGACATGATCGCCCAGGTCGGACGTATTTCCGCCAATAGCGATGCCACCATCGGCGACGTCATTGCCGAGGCCATGCAAAAGGTGGGAAAGGATGGCGTGATCACGGTGGAGGAATCGAAGACCATGACCACTGAACTCCAGACCGTGGACGGCATGCGGTTTGACCGGGGCTATCTCTCCCCATACTTTGTGACGGACCCCGAGCGCCGGGAGTGCGTTCTCGAAGACGCTTACGTCCTGATTCACGAGAAAAAGATCGGCAGCATGAAGGATGTGCTGCCAATTCTCGAACAAATCGCCCGGTCGGGCAAGCCGCTATTGGTGCTGTCTGAGGATGTGGAGGGCGAAGCGCTGGCTACGCTCGTGGTCAACAAGCTTCGGGGAACGATCAATGTTTGCGCGGTAAAAGCGCCCGGGTTTGGCGACCGCCGCAAAGTACTGCTCGAAGACATCGCAATCCTGACTGGCGGAAAGGCCATCATGGAAGAAACCGGCATCAAGCTCGAAGGTGTTCAACTGGAGGATCTGGGCCGCGCCAGGCGCATCACGGTGGACAAGGACAACACCACCATAATCGACGGCGCCGGTACTGAGACCAGCATCACCGGCCGGATTAAGCAACTCCGCAAACAAGTGGAAGATACCACTTCCGACTACGATCGCGAGAAACTACAGGAAAGGCTGGCAAAGCTGGCTGGAGGTGTCGCGATCATCAAAGTCGGCGCCGCAACCGAGACCGAAATGAAGGAGAAAAAGGCCCGCGTGGAGGACGCGCTACATGCCACTCGCGCCGCGGTTGAAGAAGGCATCGTGCCTGGCGGCGGCGTTGTGCTGTTGCGGGCAGGGATCGAACTTCAAAAACTGACGCTAGACGGCGATGAGCAGTTTGGTGTGAATATCGTGCGCCGCGCGTGCGAGGAGCCCGTCCGCCAGATCGTCCGGAATTGCGGGGTCGAGGGCGCCGTGGTGGTCGAGAAGATCAGGAACCAGCAGGATAACAATTTCGGTTTTAACGCCTCCACGGAGAAGTACGAAGACCTGGTGAAGGCCGGCGTGATCGACCCGGCGAAGGTAACTCGCACCGCTCTACAGAATGCTGCATCCATCGCCTCCCTGATGCTTACAACCGAGGCCATGATCTGCGGCGCGGTGGAAGAAGCGGAAGACTAATCCGCCGCCGAAACTGATGCTCTATTGGGGGCGGCGCGTGCCAATGCCGCCCCCGTCCGCCCGCCTACCAGCGGTTATTCTGACGTCCGCCGCCGCCACCACCTCTGCCGCCGCGATTGCCGCCGCCCCCATCGGATTTGGGGCGCGCTTCGTTGATGGTCAGATTCCGTCCATCCAGCTCGCTGCCGTTCAGGGCGTTAATGGCGCTGTCGCCTTCGGAATCATTGGGCATTTCGACAAATCCGAAGCCCTTGGATCGGCCGGTATCCCGGTCGGTCACGATGCTGACACGGTCCACCGGACCGTACGCTTCAAACATGGAGCGAACCGCATCTTCGGTAGCACCGAAGGTGAGATTTCCCACAAAAATATTTCTCATTGAGTATCCTTCTGAACTTGCAGAACAGCGAATCGGGCAGGAATCGGAAGAGCGGTTGAACCGGACGATGCGAAAATTGCCAAAATCAGCGGTACTGTTAAAGTACATTACTACTATGACAGGTTTGCCGATGCGGCGCTTGAATTTATTTCGCGATCCGGACTGGACGGGAGCCAGCCTGGATCTCATCGGGAGACCCCAGCTTCTTCGTCCTCCCGTTCAACGTCCTCCGCGGCGGGTCGCCGCCGTACTCGCTACGCCCCACACTACTCCCCCAGGTACTTGCGCGGAAGGGGCCGGCGGCTTCGCCCAAGGGCCAATTGAGTAGGAGCAACAACCAATCCGCGCTCATGACTGCCCAAGGTCACGTGACCGAATGTGGTCGAGTCGGCTAGGCCGGGGAACTCAAGAAACAACGCGGCTACCCATCGTCGCCGGCTTTATCACTCCAAAAAAACAGCACCCCTCCAGAAACAAAGAGCGGCTATGTGGCCTATCAGGCGAAATTTCTCAACCGTGAATGAGGTTGGCGCGCCTCGTGCAGTGGAAAATGGTTGCCCGACGCCCAGGCCGATGTGGCCCCAGGCGGATGTGGCGCTCAAGAGAGGTTAGCACGTGTACCCCCAATACCCCGATCCGGTACTACTCGAAGACTCCGCTGGCACGCTGGATGTCGTCACCGAAATCCGGCGCGAAGCGGCCCTGCTCAAGACGGGGGCGCTGCAGAACGCGATTCTCAATAGCGCCAACTTCTCCAGCATCGCGACCGACGAGAAAGGCGTCATTCAGCTATTTAATGTTGGCGCGGAGTGCATGCTCGGCTACACGGCCGCCGAGGTCGTCGACAAAATAACTCCGGCCGACATTTCCGATCCGCGGGAAGTAATCGCCCGCGCTAAAGCTTTGAGCCTCGAACTGGCGACCCCGATTACGCCCGGCTTCGAGGCGCTCGTGTTTAAAGCCTCACGCGGTATAGAAGACATTTACGAACTGACCTACATCCGCAAGGATGGCAGCCGCTTTCCGGCGGTAGTATCGGTCACGGCGCTACGCGACGATCCCGGCGGAATCATCGGCTACTTGTTAATCGGCACCGATAATACCGCGCGCAAACAAGTGGAAGCCGAGCAAAAGCTGCTCGACCAACGCCTGCGCGATCAGCAGTTTTACACCCGCTCGCTCATCGAATCCAACATCGACGCGCTGATGACCACCAATCCCGCCGGTATCATCACCGACGTCAATAAGCAGATGGAAGCGCTCACCGGTTGCACGCGCGATGAACTCATCGGTGCCCCGTTCAAGAACTACTTCACCGATCCGGAGCGGGCCGAGGCCGGGATAAAACGAGTGCTGAGCGGAAACAAGGTTACCGATTATGAACTTACCGCGCGCGCCAGGGACGGCAAGGAAACCGTAGTCTCCTACAACGCGACCACCTTCCACGACCGCGACCGCAAGCTTCAGGGAGTGTTTGCCGCGGCCCGCGACGTCACCGAACGCAAACATTTTGAGCAGACGCTGCAGGAGAACAACGTAGAGCTGGAGAGAGCCAAGGCGGCGGCGGAAAAAGCCAACCTTGCGAAATCCGAGTTTCTCTCGAGCATGAGTCATGAGCTCCGCTCGCCGCTAAATGCGATTCTCGGCTTCGCCCAGCTCATAATTTCCGAAACGCCGCCGCCCACTCCCTCGCAAGTGGCGTATATCGATCCCATTCTCCGGGCCGGATGGTATCTGCTGGAGCTGATCAACGAGATTCTGGACCTCGCGCAGATTGAGTCCGGGAAACTGGCCCTGTCGCTCGAACCGACGTCGCTGGCGGAAGTCATGGCCGAATGTCAGGATATGATCGAGCCGCAAGGCCAGAAGCGCGGCATTGTAATGACCTTTCCGCGGTTCGACGTGCCTTGTTTCGTCGAAGCCGACCGTACCCGGCTAAAGCAAGTGATTATCAACTTGCTTTCTAATGCCATGAAATACAACCTGGCGAATGGATCGGTCATGGTGGAATGCGCCCCCAGCGCTCCCGACCGTGTCCGCATTAGCATCCGGGACACCGGAGCGGGCTTGCCCCCGGAAAAGGTGGCGCAGCTTTTTCAGTCGTTCAATCGACTCGGGCGGGAAACGACCGAGGAGGAAGGCACCGGCATCGGCCTCGTGATGAGCAAGCGGTTGGTGGAACTGATGGGAGGCAATATCGGCGTCGAAAGCACGGTCGGAGTGGGAAGCGTGTTTTGGTTCGAACTCAATGCGGCTGCGGCGCCAGCCCTTGGATCGGAGCGAGGGAAATCCGCGCCGGTTGTGCACACGCAGGTTCAGCCCGGCGCGCCTCCTCGGACGCTGCTCTACGTAGAGGACAATCCGGCGAACCTGCAACTTGTCGAACAACTCATCGCGCGCCGCTCGGATATACGCCTGCTAAGCGCACGAGACGGGACCTTGGGTATTCAGATGGCGCGCAGCAACCGGCCGGACGTGATCCTGATGGATATCAATCTGCCTGGTATCAGTGGCATCGAGGCTCTGAAAATCCTCCGTGAAGATCCCGCAACGGCGCTTATCCCCGTGGTTGCCCTCAGCGCCAATGCCATGCCTCGCGATATCGAGAAGGGCCTGCTGTCGGGCTTCTTCCGATATGTCACCAAACCCATCAAGATCGCTGAGTTCATGCAAACGCTGGACCTCGCGCTGGAGTTCGCGGAACAGACCGCCCGGCAGGGCAAATCTGTGAAGAGCGAAGGCTGTCCTCCAGCGTAGCGATTGTGCGCGTGCCGTTTCCGAAGATGCGAGAAGCGTCGGCGGTGATAACGTGAGCGAGGGAAAGCTCCCCCTGCATGCCGGTCGATCCGTCGCGCGCCGCACTCTTTGGGCCCGGCCAGAGATATGAGCCGCTCACCGTGGCCCCTCGTGTGCATAACCTCGTGTGCATAACAACGCCGCCGCCATGAAGAACACTCCTGCCTTCCACTGGACGATGACCGCTTGTTGCGTGCTCGACGTCCTGCTGCTGTTTTGGATGTTTAATCCGTTCTCCGGCCGGAGGAAGCACCTGCGCTGGTACCCGGAAATGGCGGACCGCGCTCCCGCCGCTGAGGGGAAGCCGACGCCGCTGGGCGTCGTCGCGGTGCGTGCAATGTTGCAGCGTCCTCGCTGATGGGATCCCGTCCCCACCGGCGGAAAACAAACCCCGATCGCGGAAGACTCCACTGAGATTGGTAACGCTATACGGTCACGTGACCAGATGCGGTCAAAATAGCCATGCGCATGCTGCGTGCATCGACACACTCGGCCAGCCAGGGGAGTTTTCCGCCGTGGACTTTGGAATGCACTAACTCAATTTGAAATCGAGGTAATCGGAATGAAGGTAACTCAAATCTTAGGTAGAACAATGCTGGTTCTGCTTCCCATCGCGCTTGTCTGCGCCCAGGAAAAACGCGAGGAAGAGAAAAAGCCAGAGCAACAGGCCAAACCAGTACAGCAGCAACGCGCTCAGCAACAGGCCAAACCGGCGCAACAAGCCAAGCCAGCTCAGCAGGAGCAACGCGCTCAGCAACAAGAAGCCAAACCCGCTCCGCAATCCAAGCCAGCTCAGCAACAGCAACACGCTCAGCAGCAAGAGGCCAAGCCGGCACCACACGTTCAGCCGCAACAAGCGCAGCACTCTCAGCAACAGGGCAAGCCCGCGCAACAACAAGCCGGCAACCGGGCACAGCCCGCGGGGGGCCACGGGCGTATCCCTGACGACCGCTTTCGTGCCAGTTTCGGCCGTGCTCATACCTTCCACGTGAACCGCGCTAATTTCGAGGGCTCCTCGCGGCGCTTTCAATACGGCGGCTTCTGGTTCAACGCGATCGATCCGTGGCCGGTGGCATGGCTCTACAGCGACGACGTTTACGTTGACTACATGAACGGCGGATATTTTCTATGCGATCCGGTCCATCCCGGCGTGTATCTTTCCATCAGCATCGGCTAAACGGCGATCAGCATCGGCTGAACCGACGGAAAATTCTCAGAGATCGGTACGGGAGATCC
>DATFZA010000106.1:0-14197 GCA_035314765.1 Bryobacteraceae bacterium | reverse complement strand
CCGATCTGCCCCAAAAACAGAATATCACAAGAATGTTGTTAAGTGAACAGTATTGGGGCTAGACGGGGAGTTCGGTAACGCCTGTGCCCGCATGCTGGGGGCATTTCGCTCAGGGAATCGACATCCCTTTGCACCCATTTTTCGGAAAGCCATGAATACCAGAGAAGCGGAAACTGGGGACGGAGGTGTCCGTCCCTAATGCGAAACTGGGGACGGAGGTGTCCGTCCCTCGATCCACCTGACCGCGGCGTCGAAGGCGGGATCTTGGCCGGCTAGCAGGGCTTCACGGGTGAGGGGGACTTCCACGTCCGGGATGACGCCGTTGCCTTCGAGTGCTTTGCCGCCTGCAGAGATATAGTTGGCGATGGCGTATTGAAATGCGTCGCCGTTCGGCAGGATCTCGAAGAAGGAAGGCAGAGCCGCGGCCGCGGTACGAGTGCCGAAGATGCGCGCGCGGCCGAGATCCTTCAGGCCGCCGGCGAGAATTTCCGCGGTCGAGCCCGACGTGCCGTCCACGAGGATGGCCAGCGGACCGGTGAAAGCATGTTGCCTGGGAAAAATGACGAAGTTGAGGGTTGTGTCCCGCATGTAGAGAGTCCCCAGGCGCAGATCGGGTTTGTCCAGAAACCAGCCGGCGAAACCCATGGCCATGACGCCGAGTCCGCCAGGGTTGCCGCGAAGATCCAGCACGTAGCCATCGCATTTCGAACAGGCGTCGACGGACTCACCGAACTTGGTGAGCAGGCGGTTGGGGTCGAGAAACATGTTGAAGTGGGTGAAACCCACGTTGTGCACGCGGCCTGTGTCGATCCAAACATGCATCGGATATAGGTAGCCAAAACGGGCCAGCACACCTCTGGGCTCACCTTGTTCGATGGTTTTGGACACAAGTTGATCCTGGCCATCACGGAACTGAACGTGAATGGTTTGGCCAGGACCTCCTTCGAGCAAGCGCAAGACGAGGCGCGTTAGCAGCAGGTCCTTGAGCGACGAGCCCCCGTGCGCTTTTTCCGCTTTCTCCAGCAGCGGCGGAATATCGTTCTGCTCAATCCTTACGATCTCCCAGCCGCGCTGGACTTGCGCTTTGGCTGCGCCGGAGCCGGGCTCGATGGACGTGACCAGTGCGCGGCCGGCGACGATGCGAACATCCATGCCGGTGGTGATTTCACCTGTTTTTCGAGAGTCGTTACCGGGCGTGTCGTACAGATCGCCGGGAATGATTCGGAAATGCGATTGGTGCAAGCGATCCAGCATCTGCCGCATGATTGCGCGAGCCGTTTCGCGGTCCGGCGCTTTCTCGATGGAAGGGAGAAAGTCCGAATGCACTTTCGGCCAATCGAGGCCGCCGGGATCCTTCTGCCAGTGTTTGTCGCGGACTGTCTGCCAGACGTACTCGAAGGACTGTACGTCTTTCTGGTGAGCGAATTCTTTGTGGAACGCCTGCTCGGCGTCGTTGACGAAGTCTTGGTAGCCTTGCGGATCGATGAATGGGTTCTGGTCCGGATGCTCGCGAAGCTTGACGAGTTTTTCGTCCATCCCGTAATAAGAACCATGAGCGCCGAGAAAGACATCGGCCCGCAACTCGCGCAGAGTGCGGAAGGTGCTTTCATAGTCGCCGGCAATGCCCGGGTATTTGTCGTTATCGATCAGCTTGTAGCCTGGGTTGACGGCGACCCCGCCAACGATAACGACCTGCAGCTTGCGTCCATTCTCTTCGAGGTTGGTGGTCCAGGTGGTGCAGCCGCGGGTGTGGCCGGGCGTCTTGTGAGCCACCAGCGTGACGCCGCCTAGAGTGATGGTGTCTCCATCGTGCAACTCACGATCCACCTTGCTCGGCTTGTACAATGGCTTGCCGCCATACCAAAAATCGGCGGCGCCGCCGCTCGAGATCACGTCCGCATCGCCTTCCATCACCGCCGATTTCGCGCCAGTTAGTTCTTTCACCAGAAAATTGCCGGCTGAATGATCGTTGTGCGCCTGGCTCGAGAGCAGCCATTTGATGTCGGCGAACTTGTAGCCCAGCTTCTCGACGCTGGCGCGGATCAGCGGAACACTCTCTTCATAATCGCTATTGATGAGAATGTGGCCTTGCGGCGTGACGATCAGGAACGACGCCAGAGCGTTGGTGCCGACGTAATAAATGTTGGCGACGACGTGGTGCGGTTCAATAGGCCGGTTCCAGGCTGCTTCGATTTGAGCGATTGCGGGAATAAGCGGCAGGCAGGCGGCCAGGAAAAGCCGCTTCATCGCGTTCGGGTGAACAGCTTTGCGCCGAGAGCGCCGCCGAGAGTGGGCAATAAGGTGACGAACACGAACGTGAAAACCAGGGTGCCGAGAAGAAACGCGGCCAATCCAGCCGGTTGATCGATCAAACGCAGCAGCATGTCGGCGTCCGCACCTTGCGCCGTCATCTGAGCTTTGATCTGATCGAGCATCTTGGACATGCCGCCGTTGTAGGACATGACCAGAACGTTGCAAGTGGTGAGCAAGGTGAAGATGGCGAAGGAAAAGATTCCGGTGATCCAGCCGATTTTGGCGCCGTTGCCGGTGGTCATGTTCTGCCCGGTGGCGCGGCGATACAAGAAGACGGCCAAAAAACCCGCCGGCAGAAACGAGCCGAAGATGGCGAGCACCGGAACCGGCGAGAGCAGGAAGAAGAACAGCAGCGAGTTAAGCGCGCCAATAAAAGCGATGCGGACGGCAATGCGATTGTGAAAGCTAATCTCAATGGGGACTTCGGGCGGCGCGGGGGGCGGCGGTTGCTCTAACGCGGCCGGGGATTCGGCGCGAGTCTCGGCCATCATGGCGTCGTAATCGAACTGCGGCTTGCCGCACTTATGGCAGAACCGGGCGTCCGGAGGAAGTTGCGCGCCGCAAGAACAGAACTCAACCACAATACTAGTTTCCCACGCTCTTATGGACGGTGGGCGGGTTTACAAACGCAGTCACGACCCGCCGCATTCTCGGAGACCGTGCTATCCGGCATGGCGCTCGCCTAGCGCCAGGGGACACAGTTACGTTGATTTCGACCGAAGGAGTTCGGACTCGAGCCCGCTGTGTCCCCGTCCGCGGCGCGAACACGGCGGTCATCATTCTTGCTTCTGGACGCTCCGTTTTCTAGCGTCCGCTTCGGGTGACGTTCTCGAAAGCTGCCTTTAGGCAATCCGCCAGGGGGACACAGCTACGATGATTTCGACCGAAGGAGTTCGGACTCGAGCCCGCTGTGTCCCCATCCACGGCGCGAACACGGCGGTCTTCATTCTTGCTTCTGGACGCTCCGTTTTCTAGCCTCTGGCGCGGGTTGACTAGTCGCGGCGCTCTCGAAAGCTGCCTTAGGCAATCCGCCTGGGGGACACAGTTCGGACTCGAGCCCGCTGTGTCCCCATCCACGGCGCGAATACGGCGGTCTTCATTCTTGCTTCTGGGCGCTCCGTTGTCTAGTGTCGACGCGACTAGCCCGTCTTCATTCCTCGAGATACTTTCGCTTTGTTAAGCTTGGGGCGATGAGAATGCTGAGCTTTGTTCTGGCGGCGTTGCTGAGCGGGTGGACGGCGTATGGAGACGTTGCGCTGCAGGGGTTGGCTGGGGGCGACGTGGTCTCCGCTAGCTTCGCGGTGACTTTGAGTTCGCGGGACTTTTTCTCCCTGACGCTGGACGGCGGGACGGCGACCACGCCAGCGCCAGCCTGGCTCACGGTGGATCAGGCCATGGGGTACACGGACGCGGCGATCAATGTTTTCGCCGATCCTGGGAAGTTGCAGCCCGGCAGCTATTCCGGCCGCATCGTCATCACGTTCGGCACATATCCGTACCCGATGATCGAGAATATCAGTCTGACCGTGACGGCGGGGCAGCCTAATCTCGCCGTATCGCCCTCGACGGTTGCCTTGACGGCGCCTAATGTTGCCGGCGTGAATGAAACCGACAGCATCCCGGTGTATGTAAGAAATATCGGCGGTGGCGGGCCGCAGCCTTTTACAGCAGCGATCATAGGAAATAATTCATACTTGTCGCTTTCGGCAACGTCCGGACAGACGAGTCTCACCAACCCGGCGTTTACAATCACGGCGTCAACCAACGGGACGCTTCAAACCAAAGCCTGGGCGGGAGCGCTGGTCCGGGTGACCTCAGGAACGTTTACGCAGGATATTCCGGTAACGTTTCTGGTGAGCCCTTCGCCGCTTTCTTTCGGACTGACGAAGCTGGGGCTGGTGTTCTGGGCCCAGCAAGGAGTAGGCACCCAACAGACACAGACGATTCCGGTGCCGGTGGGAAGTGGGACGATCAATTGGACAGTGTCGGTTACGAGCGCCCAGGATTTCGTGAGTGTGACGCCGACCAGCGGAAGTTCGACGCCCAGCGCCCCTGGAGTCATCACGACCGGCATCAAACCGAATAACCTAACGGCGGGGGATTACTACGCTTTGATCACCGTGACCCCCAACGTTGCGGGCGTGGCGCCGGTGCTGGCTACGGTGGTCTATATCGTGAGCACAGGCACGGCTTTTCCGGGTTTCTCTCAGGCTGGACCGGTATTTGTGGCGGCGCTGAACAGCACCGTGGACCCGGCGCCGCAGAGCATCGCGGTGTATGCCAGCACGTCGACGCCGGCCGCGTTCACAGTCGGGCAGGGAGGCAATTTCTTTGACAGCGTAACGGAATCCGGAACGGTGAATGGTCCGGCCGCGACCAACATCTCGGTGACGCCCGCGTATTACGCGACCTCGAAACCGGGCATCTTTCGCGCGAATCTGCAAGTTGAGTTCGCGAGCCTGGGAATCACGCGCACGACCGATGTCTTGTACGTGGTTTTGCCTGCCGGCGCGAAACCGGCGGACAACAAAGGGCATGCGGTCGCCGGTTGCACGCCCACACAGATCGCGGTCGTGGCGACAGCGTTAACCGGCGGATTTTCGCAGCCGGCGGGGTTTCCGGCGGTGATTTCGGTGCGGGTCGTGGACGATTGTTCGAACCCAGTGACCAATGCCCGGGTGGCGCTCAGCTTCAACAATGGAGATCCGGCGTTGTCCCCGCATTTGGAAGATGCAACCACCGGGACCTACTCGGCTACGTGGGTGCCGACGCATCCCACGACCGGCGCAACCATGACCGCAAGGGCGACTTCCGGAACTTTTTCCGCTTCTATTACGGTCAGCGGCCAAGTGCCCGCGCAAACGGTCCCGGCGCCGACAGTAAATTTTAACGGGACGATCAACAACCGGAATCCTCAAGTAGGCGGGCCGCTGGCGCCGGGTACGATCTCTGAGATATATGGAACCGGGCTTTCGTCGGAGGGTTTTGGCACTCCCAGTCAAATCCCGTTGCCGATCACGTTTCAGGACACTTCCGTGCTGGTCGCCGGCATGAGCGCTCCGCTGTATTTCGTCAGCGACGGACAACTGGATGCGCAATTGCCGGCCGAACTGCTGCCCAACGCCACTTATACCTTGGTGGTTCTGAACCATAACGCGATTAGTGTGCCGCAGTTGGTTACGGTAACCGATGTGTCGCCAGGCGTAGCGGCCAATGGCGATCAAACGACGATTGCGCAGCACGCCAATTTTGCGTACGTCACGACGGCGAACCCGGCCAAGCCGGGGGAAGTTGTGATCATCTACCTCACGGGGCTGGGAGCGACCAACCCGGCGGTGAAATCGGGCGACGCGGCGCCGGGCGTCGAGCCTCTGGCGCGCGTAGTGAATCCGGTTACCGTCACGGTGGACGGAGAGACGACCAGCGTACCGTTTGCGGGCCTGACGCCAGGCGCGGTGGGACTCTATCAAATCGACTTCACGGTGCCGGCCGATGCGAGGAGCGGGAACCTGAATGTTGTGGTGATGCAGGACGGCGTGGCTGCGAATACGTCGACGATCCCGGTGTCGAAGTAGGGTGGGGCCGGTTATTAACCGGTTGCATCTTGCAATCTCGAAAATCTGTCTTCAGGCCAGGCGCCAGGGGGACACAGCTACGATAAATTTGACCGAAGGAGTTCGGGATCGAGCCCGCTGTGTCCCCGTCCGCGCCGCAAAGTCGCGGGTTTTGATGCTTCCACCTGTGCGCCCGGGGCGCATCGGAGACACTCTCGAAGACCTGTCTGCCATGCGCCAGGAGGACACAGCTACGATAAATTTTGGCCGAACGAGTTCGGGATCGAGCCCGCTGTGTCCCCATCCGCGCCGCAACGTCGCCCGTTTTGATGCTTCCTCCTGTGCGCCCGGCGCTCATGGGTACCGCTTAAATTATTCCAGGTCGGGCGCGTCGTCGAGGTCGTTGGTGCGGTTTTCGAAACGCGTGCAGTGCTTGAGAAACATCAGATTGACGATTCCGGTCGGGCCGTTGCGCTGCTTGGCGATGATGAGTTCCGCTTTGCCTTCGAGGTTTTTGTCGTCGCGCTTATAGACCTCCTCGCGGAAGATGAAGCCGACCAAATCGGCATCTTGCTCGATGCTGCCGGATTCGCGCAAGTCGCTCAGTTGAGGCCGGTGGTCGCCTTGGCGCGTCTCGGGAGCGCGGCTCAACTGCGAGAGCACTACCATGGGGACCTTCAGTTCCTTGGCCATGAGCTTGAGCCCGCGCGACAGGGCGCTCACTTCCTGGTTGCGATTCTCCGATCGCCCGCGGCTGCCCATCAATTGCAGATAGTCGACGATGACCAGGCCGAGCCCATGCTCGCTCTGCAGGCGGCGCAGCTTGGCGTGCACGTCCATAATGTTGGTGTTTGAACTGTCGTCGATAAACAGCGGCGCCTCGCTCAGTTCGAGCAGCGCTACTTGCAATTGGCGGCGCTCATCGGCGTTCAGAAAGCCGGCGCGGAATTTTTGCTGGTCTACCCGGGCGCGCGAGCAGATCATGCGCGTCAGCAGCGATTCGCGCGACATTTCGAGCGAGAACACCGCCACGGTTTTGGGCTGATCGCGCAACGTCGCCACGTGCTGCGCGATGTTCAAGGCCAGCGCGGTCTTACCCATGGAGGGCCGCGCAGCAATAATAATCAAGTCGCCTTCATGCAAGCCGCCGGTTTTTTCATCCAGCTTCTTGAAACCCGTGCTGATGCCGGTGATGCGCTTGCTGGGATCGAGAAAGGCGTTGATGCCGCCCTCGTAATCGCGCAGAATCTCACGGGGATTGACCAGGGCGTCCTTTGTCCGAGCGTCGCCGATCCTTAGCAGGGCTTCTTCGGCGCCGGCGATAATCTGACTGGGATCGTCTTCGCCGAGAATGCAGCGGTCGATGAGGCTTTGCGAATGGAAGATGACCTGACGCAGCATCGCCTTGTCTTTGACGATGCGGATGTAGCTTTCCAGATTGGCTAGCGCCGGAAGGCCTTCATCGAGCGAAGCCAGATAACTCAAGCCGTCGATGGACTCCAATTGATTGTGCCGGACCAGTTCATTGGCCACGGTGACGCGGTCGATTTTTTGCCGGCGCTCATAGAGTTCGGCCATGCGGGCAAAAATGCGCCGATGTTTTTCCAGGCTGAAATCCTCAGGCAGGAGCGCACCGGCGACCTGGATGTAAGCGTTGTCGTTGAGAAGGATGGCGCCGAGAACGAAGCGCTCAGAATCGAGATTCGCGGGAAGACCGCGCTCTAAGGCCAAATCCTGAGTTGCCATGCGTTCTCTACCTTAGCCGTCTAGTAGTACCTGGGACAAGCTAATATGCACGTGCTCCTTTTCAGCGGCTTGGCCTGTCAATAACCGGTGGAAAAAGCTGTTTGTAATCCGGAGGGGCCGCCGATCCTTAGGCTCATGCACTTAGAGGCCGTTTTCCACGAAGTTTCACGAAGCAGAACTGGTGTGCTTTGTTTTATTGTAATTGCTTCCGGGTCGAGCACTCAGGGGGACACTGCCAGGGGGACACCGCTGCGGTAGTTTCGAGCGAAGGAGTTCGGACTCGAGCCCGCAGTGTCCCCATCCGCGCCGCGAGCCGGCAGTGTCCCCATCCGCGTTGCGAGCCGGCAGTGTCCCCATCCGCGTTGCGAGCCCGCGTGGCGCCGCGTGGGGGTAAAGCAACCCTGGAAGACGCTGTACAGCCCGCAGGCGCCGCGGACCTGTGCGTTAGCAGACAGTCAAGAGACGGGGCCTTAGCGGAAAGCGAGGAAGCTTACGTAGCCGAATCCGGTGCCGATCATTGCGCCTACCAGCACGTCGCTCAAGAAGTGCATGCCCAGCAGAATGCGGGAACCCGCGACGCTGAATGCACAAACGAAGAAGAATGCAGTGAGCGGCGGATAGAACAAGGACAGCGCGAGGCAAACCGCGAACGCGGTCATGGTGTGTCCGGAGGGAAAGGAGAATTGATCGGGCGGCAGAAGTGTAGCCCAACAATGCGGTTCGATATGGCAGGGCCGCCTACGCCCGGCTACGCGCTTTAGCCCGATGAAGGAGGCCACGCTGAGCAGGCCAGCCAGGGTTCCGGCGCCCACCGCCGCAAACCGCTCCGGACCGCCTAACAGCAGAACCGCCAACCCGACCGCGAACCACAGCCAACCATCGCCGCCGCGCGTAGATCCTAAGGCGTAGAGCTGAATCCACCGGGGCGCATCCCAGTTGTTCGCTCGGTGCATCACGCTATAGTCGCGCCGGACGATCATGTTCAGCATACTAACTACCCACTCTTACAATAAATCCCCGCTGTTACAGTATGTTGAAAACAAAATGAAGACCTCATGTTCGCGGTCTACTATTCTGGCGAAAGTACCATAGGACATGACAAACTGTAACGGGCGAATCTAATCACGGACATGCGGTGAAGAAACTCGATTTCGTTTTCTTTGACGCCGGCGGCGGCCACCGGAGTGCGGCTATCGCCCTCAAATCCATTATCGAGCAACAGGGACGTCCCTGGGAGGTCCGGCTGGTGGATCTCAAAGACATCCTCACTTCGCTCGACATAATCCGCAAGTGTACCGGCATTTCGATGGAAGAAGTTTACAACCGGTTGCTGAAGAAGGGTTGGACGCTCGGCTCGGGGCAATTGCTGGCGGCGATGCACCTGTTGATCCGTATTTATCACGGTGGGCAAGTGAAGTTGCTGAAGAAGTTCTGGCTGGAGTCCAGACCGGACCTGGTGGTTTCTTTGATCCCGAACTTCAACCGGGCGCTGTATCAGAGCTTGGCGGAAGCCTTGCCCGCCTCGCCGTTGGTGACTATCCTTACGGACCTGGCCGATTACCCGCCGCACTTTTGGATTGAACGGCAGCCCCAGTACCTGATCTGTGGCACCGATCGCGCTGCCGAACAAGCCTATGCGCTAGGGCACGCTGGAGACCGGGTATTCCGCACCAGCGGCATGATTCTCCGGCCAGGCTTTTATCAGCCGATCGAAGCCTGCCGCAGGGAAGAGCGGCGCAAGCTCGGCCTCGATCCGGATCTGCCAACGGGACTGGTGCTCTTCGGCGGTGAAGGATCGGAATGGATGATCGAGATTACGCGCACGCTTTCTCAAGCCAGCATGAAGCTGCAACTAATCCTGATCTGTGGCAAAAACAAAACATTGAAGCAGCGTTTGGAGCAGATGACACCGCGATTCCCGGTGTTTATTGAAGGCTTCACCAGCCAAGTGCCGTATTACATGCATCTGTCCGACTTCTTCATCGGCAAGCCGGGCCCCGGCAGCATTAGCGAAGCGATCGCGATGAAGCTTCCGGTGGTGGTGGAGCGCAACATCTGGACACTGCCGCAGGAGCGTTATAACACGGCTTGGATTCGCGAAAACAAATTAGGCGTGGTGTTGAAGTCTTTTCGGGATATTCAGGCCGGTCTGGTCGAATTGCTGGAGCCGGCGAACTTTGACCGGTACCGGCGAAATGCGGCCGCGGTAAATAATCGCGCGGTGTTCGAGATTCCGGAAATTCTGGCGGAATTGATGGAATCTGGAATAATGAGCGGTGGCTGATCGTCGCGGCCATCGGAGGTTGGGCAGCGCGGCATCGCCGGCAGGCGCCCAGGGGACACCGCTGCGGTAGTTGTCAAGCGAAGGAGTTCGGACTCGAGCCCGCAGTGTCCCCATCCGCGCTACAGGTGGTTGTGTATTTCCGCCTTCCCTACTAACGTTTTGGGTTAGTCCGAGGCCCATATGTTGCGCGGCACCGCCGGCAGGCGCCAAGGGGACACCGCTGCGATAGTTACTCAAGCGAAGGAGTTCGGACTCGAGCCCGCAGTGTCCCCATCCGCGCTACGTATGATTGTGTATTTCCGCCTTCCCTACTAACGTGTCCCCATCCTTCCGCGTCATCCGCGCTGAATGCCGACCATGGCACACTGCAATTCTACATGCCCAGGCGCTTGTCCAATTCGGCAGTGATCTGGGGCAAACGGGCGGGGTTACCTATTACGGTGCGAATGGCGTCGGTTTGATCGTTGTCCATCAGAAGATCGGCGGCGTCCAAAGCGATGGCGTAGGCGAGCTGGGCGTTGGCGGTGCTCAGGCTGGACCAATTCTGGCCCAACTGTTCGAGCCGCGGGATGGAATGCTCCTCGGCGCTACGGCGAATTTGCACTCGCATGGCGGGATTCAGGCGGTCGCCCGACAGTTTTTGAGCCAGGCCTTCATGCAGCCAGGACGGCCAAGGCGATGAGCCAGAGGGAATCAGAGCCAGGCAGGCGTGGACTGTTTCGTGGGCCAGCGTGCGGCGGAGCCGGGCGTCCACGGGGTCGCCGGCTTCCATGGGAATATGAATCCGGCCGTCGTACAAACCCCCGCTCCATTCGGCTGCGCCGGTGGCTTGGAAATAGGCTTGGCGGGTTTGCACCACGGCCACCAGGCGTTCCGTAGTATTGCAGCCCAGTTGTTCGGAGATGCGAGCGACCTCGGAATCGAGCATGCCAACTAAAGCGCGGGCCGTATCGGTTGGGAGAGCACCGCTTTCGTAGCGCACCAGGACATGGGCTCCATAGAGCTTCTCGCCGCTCTTATCGGCATTGACCTCGCGCTGCACTTTGGCATAGAGGGCGGCTAGTTGAGCGTCGGGCTTCTGTTCGAGAGAACGCTTCCAATAATCGAGTGCGTCGCGGGTTTGATCGCTCTTCCATGCAGCGAGACCGGCAGCGGTCAATAGATTGGGATCGGCATTTTTCTGGGCCGCCAGCTTTTCGAGCAGCGACAAGGCTTCCTGCGGATGATTGGCCTGCAGCATGTTCATGGCTTGTGGGAGAGCAGCGCTCCCGGATGCTGGGGCCGACGTAATTTGCTGCGTCAGATCGCGAATGGGCACATCCAGGCTGGATGCCGAATTTCGAGCGCGGTCGAATTGATCCACACCGATGAGCGCGTCTTCCGGAACATAACCGATCACGTTTTGACCATCCACGGTAGCCGCGACTTTGAGGCACCGGGAGCCGTCGGAAATGGCGAAGCGAACCTCCACGGGCGTGCCGGCAGGCAGGGTAGCGATGGCCTGCTCATCTTCCCCACAGGCTGTGCGCAAAGGCGTTCGATCATGCTGAACGGTCAAAGCGGCAAGCAGGAGCAGAGGCAACATATTCCTATGCTACCCGAGCGTCCCCTAAGAGTCAGTAGGGTGAACACCTGAGGTTTCTCCCAGGACTTCTCGTACAATTTGCTTTAGCTCGGACCGCAATGGGGAGGGTAGAGACGCGGCCAACTGAATGGTTTGGCTAGGGAAAGGAATTTCGATATCGGCTTGCTGGAACTTCATCTTGATGCGGCGATTCATCTCGCGGCCGACGGTCCATTGCTGCATGGCGACGGTTTTGATGCGTGACTTTATGACCACGGCGGCGTCGCCTAGCTGGTCGACACCCATAACTTCAAGGGGCGAGAGAACGAGCGACTTGTAGGGCTCTTCGGTTATCAGTTCGGCGGCAATCGACTTGAGAACTTCGATCACACGATCGGTGTTTTCGCGATAACCGACGGAGGTGTTGAAGACGTAGTACGAGTATTCCCGGGTGAGATTGGAGACGGTGGTGATGCTGCCGTTGGGGAATATATGCACAGCTCCGTCCTCGCTGCGGAGAATGGTGGTTCGGAGGTTGATTTCTTCCACCAAGCCGCCTTTGCCATTGATCACCGCGACGTCATTGACGCGCAATTGGTTTTCCATCAGCATGAAGAGCCCGTTGAGGACGTCTTTGATGATGTTTTGGGCTCCGAAACCGACGGCGACGCCGATGACGCCGGCGCCGGCGAGTAATGGCTCGATATCGAAGCGCAGTTCTTTGAGCACCATGACCAGGGCGAGGGACCAGATGAGGACGGCGAGGGACCCGCGGACTACGCCGGTGACGGTGCGGGCGCGCTTCTCGATCTCATCGAACTGAAACATCGGGCCAACGCCGCCGCGCTCCATCATTTGGACGGAGTATTTGTAAACGATGCGGGCGAGCCGGTTGATGAGAAAAGTAGCCAGGTAGGCCAGAATCAGGATGACGGCGATGCGGACGAGATTGGCGATGAAGGGCTCGTAGTAGTCGAAGGAGAGGAGCTTGGACCAGGATTGCATGTATTCATCATGTACCGAGGGCGGGGGGGAACCGGGAACCGGGGGAGCCGGGGGAACCCGGGGGAACCGCTGCCGGGGGAACCGGTGTCAGACGCCTCTGCCTCCGATTGGAGTGAGAAGTTCCGGCGCGGATCGGCACAGAAGGTTATGCCACGTGCGAATAGAATTGTGATTCCGGGCATCCCGCACCACGTCACCCAGCGGGGTAACTATCGCCAGCAAGTCTTTTTTCGTGAGGGAGATCGCCTTTTCTACCTGGATTTGCTCGCGGAATTTTCGAACCACTACGGGGTTTCCATTGAAGCCTACTGCCTGATGCCAAATCACGTCCATCTGGTTCTGGTTCCGCACGGGGAGTGCTCGCTTCCCCGGCTGCTGCAGCGCATTCAGAGCGAGTACGCCCGGGTGCTCAATCTGCGCCTGCACCGCGCCGGGCACCTCTGGCAGGGGCGGTATTATTCGGTTCCCATGGCGGAAGATCATTTTGCATCGGCAATGGTTTACGTCGAGCAAAATCCCAGCCGGGCGGGGTTGGTGAAGGGTCCAGCGGATTGGCGGTGGTCGAGTGCGCGAGGACATCTCGGCATGAGGAACGATCCCCTGCTCAACCTTGTCCGGTGGCGCAGCTCTTTCACCAGCGCCAGCTGGAAATCCTGCCTGGAGTTGGGGTTGCGCGACGGCCTACTGCTGGAGCGGATTCGCGAAGCGACGCTCACGGGGCGGCCATTTGGGGGTGAGGATTTTCTGCAGCGTCTAGAAGATCAGTTTGGCAAGAAGGTGAGACCCGGAGGGCCTGGCAGGCGAGCCGCGCAGGGCGCCTTGTAAAATCAGGCGGTTATGGCCGTTCTGTCGATCGGCTGCGAGGTGCAATCGGGGGCAGAGGTCTCTGACACCGAAATGGGGGGGCGGATGGGGCTAAACTAGGAGTGAATGGCAGAACAGGCGAAGGTGGAAAAAACGCCCGCGCCGGCGTTGAACGTCTGGGCGCCGGCGGTCGCGCTGGGGTGGCTGGTGCCGGGCGCGGGTCACTTCTTACTGAAGCGCCCAGGCCGCGGCGCGTTGATCTCAGCTAGCGTGGTGATCGTGTTTCTTTTCGGGTTGATGATGCGTGGAGCGATGTTCCAGCCGCAGACCGGAGATATTCTCACGACAGTGATTTATGTCGGCGGATTCGTGGGCGATCTGGCCTCGGGGATGTTGTACCTGCTGACCGTTTGGCTCGGGTACAACCAACCGGATATGGCGGGGCATGTGCACGACTATGGCACGAAGTTTCTGGTGGCAGCGGGGATTTTGAACATCTTGGCCATGGTGGATGCGTACGAGATCGCGACGGGAAAAAAAGACTAATGCCAAAGATGAATTTGTCGCATTTCGAGGCGGCGTTCCTGTTTGCGCTGTTCTCATCGATTGTGCTGGGAGTGGTGACCAAGCGGACGGACCGGGAACGGCTGCAGTATGGGGCGAAGACCTTTCTGTATTTCATGGTGGCGCTGGTGGGTCTCGGCTGGCTGATGTATCTGGGGCATGGCTAAAGCGACAATGCGCAAGCTGGCACTGATTCTCTCGCTTTCGGCAGCGGCATTCGCACAGCAGTATAAGGCCGAACCGGCCGGCCCTCCTCCGGCGGAAGCAGCTCCGGCCATGCTCGCTCTGTTGCAGAAGGATGGCCTGAAAATCACCAACAAAGGCGCCCCTTACTGCGAATTATGGTTTCGAACGAGCAAACCT
>DATFZA010000105.1:0-4086 GCA_035314765.1 Bryobacteraceae bacterium | reverse complement strand
CCCGGCGGCTTCCAATATCTCCATTTGCTTTTTCAATACCCATTGCAGCGTGGCGATATCGTCGGGATGATGATCGAAGGTCACGCGGATCGCCGGCAAGCCCCAGGCGTCCTTGACGTCGGGATCGAGCGTAATGGTGTTTCTCGCCTGGGGAAGGGAAGTGGTATGGCCCAGCAGCGTCATGGTGCGCGTAAAATAATTCCCCACCATTTTCTTGTATTCGCTGCCCCATTTCGGAGCATCCCGCGGCATGCCGCTGAGCGCGAAGCTCACCGGATAATAATCAAAGCGGGCATCGATAGCGCCGCCTCCATAAAAACCCCGCGCCGGATCGGCCGCATAATGATCGTTCACACCGGTTTGTCGCGGCGGCCATGACTCTGGAAGCGGGAGCGGAAGGCTGTGGATCGGCTCGCGCGGAATTTCGCAAATTTGCTGAGGATATCGAGAATAGCCTGAAGCTGCTGTGCGCCGTGTTGCGGGGGAAGGATGCGGCGGCGTTGCGATTTCCGGATTTGCGGGAGGACTACCGGCGAATGATTCCGGCCGCCGGACCGCTGGTGGGAGAGGAAGCGGATCGCATGGCGAATAGCGTGAATACGCTGTGGGGGCAGGTGGGTCGATGGAGGGGCCCAGAATAGGGTCGACGCTGCCGATCGCGGGCCATGCTACAGCTCGTCCCTGACCGTCGCCTCCGGCCAGTCGATCAGGCTTGCGATCATGGGTACGTCAATGCCGGCGTTGTGAACTGCTTGTATAAACTTACGCACCAGGGGACCGGTCATTTCGCTGGAATCGTCGTTCTTCAATTGACCCGCCAAATCGGTGGCGTAATAAAAGACTAAATGTTTTTCCTTGTTGCTCCCAAGATAACGGCTGATATGCCCATAGACCGAGTAATCCGTGTCATTGAGCGGCGGGACGAAATTGTTTTCGCGGCACCATTTGGAAAAGCTAACGCCATATGGGCCAAACGCGATTGAGGTCAAACCATAACCCCATGGGATGGGGTTGGCTTGCTCCAAGCTCGCAGCGGGATTGCCGACGTGCAAGAGCCGATTGACAATCTGGTGGCATTGTCCGCCCCAATTGATCCAACCGCTGGCGACGATTCCGCAGGTCTCCTGGCCGGCGACATCGTTCATGCCGTAGTCGCGCTTCCAGGGATGGGCGGCGTCAAGATCGAACGAGGTGGCCATTTTGACGGCTGTATTCAGCGACACCTTGGTCTGGATGGTCTTTGCCGTGGTTGTATATCCCGCGGGCGGCGTGTGTCCCCCAGCGGCGTCAAAGTAGGTTAAACCTTTCTCGGAATCCTCCACCACCAGGTAGGTGTGCTCTAAGTAGGTGGTTACTTTCCCTCCAACGGTTGCAGGATATTGGCTGACGTACATCGTGTCGTCGCCACCGGCGCGAAAGCTCCTGATAAACCAAATCATGATCCGGTGAGGCACAACGAACGCCGTGCCGTTACCCCAGAACAGGGTCCCCGTGTTGTAAGACATCATTCGAACTGGGTCGTGGACACTAACATAGCCGACAACCCAACGGTCGCCGCCGAACCAGGTGTTTACGCCATATTGGAGATAGAAGCCTCTTAGAGTGCCGACGTCTTTGAGTGAGACCTCGAAGACGTCGGTATTTCCCCTTTCGAAAGGATCCGAATGGGTTTTCGACTGCGTAAGCGGTGCCAGCGCAGTCCTTTGACCGTTATCGCCAATGAGGGCAATTTGGACCAGGTCATCGGTTCCTCCAAACAGTTCATTGGCGGTTTGGATTGTAATTCGATAATTGATGTTGCCGGTGGAGGGCGGCTCCGGCGTTACTCGCCGCCGCGCGTTGGCGGGGTCTTTATATAGTTGCAGGCGCGCGTCCTGCTGCAGCAAGTTCCATTGCTGCGCATCGGATGACTGGTTAGCCGCGGTCAACACAAGTGTCGATCCGCTGGCATTGCGGGAAACGGCCAGCGCAAAATTGCCTGAAGGTGTCAGGATCCGGTCGCCATCGAGATTCCAGGTCTGTCCCGAGGTCGCGGGGCTCATGGCCGCCAAAACGACGCCGGCCCCTTCCCGCTCGACGCCTCCACGAATCGACAGGACGAGCCCGTCTCGATGGCTCACGACATAAGACCTAGTGAAATACCAAAGCTGATTGCCGTTTCCGGCATACTTGCGCGTTTCACCGATAGCCGCCGCGCCCAATGCCGGAACGCCACTTTCCACCGCGAGCACCAGATCGAACTTGGCGTGAGAGATAATCTGGCGCGTCGACATAGAAAGCCAAAGCTGCGCCGGATCGGCCGGCGCAGCCATTTTCAACACCACTGCGCTGCCAGTCGCGGTCCCGGATGCCGCGATTGCGAATCGATCGTCCTTCCGACTTCGAACGCTGCCGTCGCCGGCAATGGTCCATAGTTGTGAAATGTATCCGGGTTGATAGGTCTGCAGGGTCACAGCCTGGTTTTCAGCGGCGGGTCCAAACTCTGGGCTGGCGAGTACGAGGCCACTTTTCATATGCAGGATCGCCCCGTCTATCTGGCGGCAGAAAAGCTGTGGCGATTCCGAGGACATACTTTGGAGCAGAACTGGCGTCCCGATCTGTCCGGCGCCGCTGTCGAGAACCGCGCCGCTTGCAGAGTTTTGAATGACGTTGCAGGCCGAAAATCGCCTCCATGTTCTCAGACCGAAGAAATCGAGCCGCGGCCCCGATGCCGGGACTTGAATCCAGCCATTGAGGTAGTCCTGATAGGGCGGGATGTGAAGCGCGGTGGGCCCAAGAGCGAACGTAATCTGCGCGGACGAGGCATTGGCGGGCGCAGGACCATTTCCGGCCTCCCAGGACACCGTATTGCCAGTAAACACGGGATTCACGATCGATGCGCCATAGATCAACCCTCCGGCGCCAGTCAGGTAAAGCATGCCGCCCGAACGCCGATCCGAACCGTTTCCAATATAGGTTTCGTAGACGCTGCTAAATTGCCAGGTCATGCGCTCCACAAAGGGATCGCTCACCGGCGGTGCGTCAGTTGAAAAAGAAATATCGCCGATCTGGCTGGTGGCGTTTTGATACCGGGACCGGTCCCTCAACAGTTCGAGCGCGAACGGCCAATACCCAACTAGCGCGGGCTCATTGCCAAGTTTCCGGGCAAACAAGCCAGCCTGAATAGTGGGCTGATCCAGAGCGCCCTGCCACACCCGTACTTCCGACATTAGGCCAGTAAAAGGATTCCGAAGACTCGCCGGAACCCGATCGGTAATTCCGATTGTGAGTCTTTGATTGCAATCGGAATCTTGCGAGCGACGCGCGCCTTGAGCGGCTAGCGCTCCGTCGACGTAAATGCTCAAGAGCTCGTCTTGTCTGACCGCCGCGATGTGATGCCAAAGGCCGTCAATGGCTACGGTCGGATCCGACTGTAGCGGGGGAGGCGCGAAGCCGATTGCAAACATTATGGAACCGTCATTTGTTACCGAGAGATTGAAGCCGCCCAAACCGCTGGTGGCGTCCGGACTTCGGGAGATCAAGGTCCCCGGCGCCATGCCGCAAATCCAAGCCTCCACGCTAAAGCTGGCGCCGCCGAAATTATATTGACTGGCGCTGTCCGCGGCGATGTAGCCGTTTCCATCAAAACGTACGGAGATGTTGTTCATTTTGCTGCTCCCGAGATTCAGTCACGCCGTATCTTGCAATTTTCTAAGCTGTTATTGTCGCGCAATCGCCCACGGACATGCTCCGCTGCGGGTTCCGGCACCATCTGTCCCAATCTCATAGTCGTCCGGTCTGTTTTCGGGAATCGAGTGCTTTTCCCGAGCTACATTTCTCCGCGCTTCACCGCTTCAATGGCATGGCTCGCCGCCCGGTAAGCCAGGGCCTGAATCGTCGCCGTCGGCTGCTGGCGGGCGGAAGTGACGAAATTACTGCCATCCACGATAACCAGGTTCCCTACATCGTGTGTCCGGCTGAAGCGGTTCACCACTGACGTCTTCGGATCGTTGCCCATCCGGCAGGTTCCCATGAGATGACGCGAAGGCATCTCGTCTTCGGGCGACATGGGCTGCGACCAAATCTTTCGCGCCCCGGCGGCTTCCA
>DATFZA010000104.1:0-3127 GCA_035314765.1 Bryobacteraceae bacterium | reverse complement strand
CCGATGTCCAGCATCGTGCCGCCACCGCGCTTGAAGAAGAACTCCGGGTTGGGGTGCCAGTGCTCCATGCCATGAGTGGCGAAGAAGGCGCTACCGGCAATAGGTCGACCGATCAGCCCAGCGTCGATGGCGCGGCGGCAAGCCTGGTGCCCGGCGCCGAGGAAGGTGTCAGGCGCGCAACCCACGCGCACGCCCTTTGCCGCCGCGGCGAGCATCAGCGCCTCCGCCTCCGCGTGACGGATAGCAAGCGGCTTCTCAGAATAGACGTGCTTGGCGGCTTCAACAACCTGCAGGCTCACCGGCGCGTGGGCGAGTGGGACGGTCAGGTTGATGACGATCTGGATGTCCGGGTCGGCGAGGAGTCGGTCCACCGTAACGGCCGGCACGCCGTACTCCGCCGCTTTCTCCTGCGCCGCTTCCATTCGCATGTCGGCGATGAACTTTACCCGGACCTGCTCCGACCGGGCCGCGCCCTTCAGGTAGGAATGGCTGATGTTGCCGCAGCCGATGATGCCTATGTCGATGCGCGCCATTCCGCGGTCAGGCTCCCATGCGGCTGATGAAAATGTAGCTGGCGCGCGCGGTCTCAGCAGGATCGGCTGGCTTGTCATGCTCAACCACCATCCACCTCGCACCGGCCGCGCGGGCGGCCTGCCACAGGTCGCGCCAGTCCAGCACGCCAGCACCGACATCCGCCCAGCCGTCCTGGTCCTCGTTTTGCCCTTGCGGCGCGATATCCTTCACGTGCGCGGAGACGATACGGTCCCGATAGCGCTCCATCCATTCCTTGGGATCGGCGCCGCCCCGTACCAGCCAAGCGATATCCACTTGCCAAGCAAGCGGGCTGCCATCCGCCGCGTCGAAGATCAGCTCCAGCGCGGTCTTCACGCCATCTTTCGGTGCGAGTTCCCAGTGGTGGTTGTGATAGCCGAAGGTGATCCCCTGGTCGCGCATGCGCTTGGCGATTTCGCCGAGCTCGCTCCCTAGCGCGCGCCAGAACGGCGCGTCGCTCTGCCGTTGTTCTGACGGCACGGCAGGCATGAAGAGCTGGTCGCAGCCCAGTGTGCGACAGGCCCGTACAACGACGTCGGGCCGCTCCCGCAGCGCCTCCATGCTTACGTGGCTGGATGATACCTTGAGGCCGCGCGCGTCGAGCTTGGCGCGCACGCTCTCGGCCTCGTCCAGGTGGGAGCCGACCGTCTCGACATGAACGTAGCCGGCTTGTTTGACGACGTCCAACACACGGTCAAGCTCGCCTAGCGAACGCAGAGTGTACAGTTGGATGGAGAGGATGTCGGTATTGTTCATAGGGGTTCTCTTGGTCAGTGGGATCTGAGGCGCCGAACGGTTGGTCGCTGCGCCAGCTCGCCAATATGATAAAGGTCAAAGCGCGTACTTCAAGCCGAAGTCGGACCTCCAATTTTTGGGGTGCGGGCTTCACCGACTCCGGCGACGTAAGCGAAAGCTCCAGATTTTGCCTCTTCATTTTGACTCCGTATCAAGAACGGCAAAAGCTGGAGCTTTCGCTTACGTCGCCGGAGAGTTCTGCAGGCCAGGGGCATTTGCAGTCTCAAACTTCAATTCCAGGAAATCGTAAAGGTTCTTTTTGTTACGATCCGCGCTCAACGGGGAGCCGCAGTACGCCTGCACCGCCATTTGGACGTGGGACAGTTCGGTTGTATCTCGGTTCTCCTCGGGAAGGTGATCGCGGAGCATAGAGCTGAATGTCTTCCACGCGTCGCTCCTGTTGCGATATTCACCGTATCGAAGCCATCCTCGCGCGGCGAGCGCCAGGCTGGAGAGGATAGCGGCCATCTCCTCGCGATCTCGCGGAGGCTGGGGATCGACGATGCCCCAAGCCTGTACCAGATCCGGATAGGTCGAAACCAACTGGAGCACGCCGAGCCCTCCCCGGCTAAAGCCTGTCGCCACTACGCGGCGCTTGGTATAGCGATTAGCCAGGAACTCGGCGAGCCCCCTCGCGTAGTCCCGCCAGTTCCAGTCGTCCAAACTCGGAATAGGCAGCGCTTGCGGCGCGATGACGACAGTTCCGGGAAGGCGACCGAGTATGGCCTGAAACGGCGGCGTTTGATGGACACAAACCAGCGGGAGCGCGCCCGGCGACGAACCAGCTTCGCCCCTACCATGCAAAAACAGAAGAATGGGGGAATCCTGATCCAGGTCAGGCTCGACCACCAGAGCGGATAACTGGCTGACGCCAGCAGCCGGAATTATGACGGTATCGGCGCGCATTACCTTTCCATCGATGCCATGCCTGCGGTTACGGAGTGGATGCGGCATCGCAGGTGCTTGAACCCTACACGTGACGTCACAGCGAGGCAATCTCTTTGGGCTGTCATTTCCACGCGCGATTTAGTGTCCTGTCGCCGAAATAGCAGGTAACCTGCTATTTCGGCGACAGGACACTAGTGCCCCCTTCAGGGCGCGTCGCTGCGGGTGATCTGCTCTTGCGGGTTGCCCCCAATCGTAATCGTCCTCGACCTCAGTTGCCGGCCGGGCGAGAATTTAGGGCAAGCTAGCTACAACAAGTTGATGTTTGACCGCTATTCTTCCGGCCAACCTGAAAAGTACCGTTCTCTCCAATGCTGCGATCTCGACGTCCGTCGAAAGTGTTTGGGTCTTTGGCCGCGCTCCTGCGCGATCCGGCGTTGCGCGTCTCGACGCCATTTTCGCTTCTGCCCTCCGGATCCGCGCACAGTCTTTGGGGATTTCAGCCTTTTTTGTGCTTTCGAAAAGGGAGTGAGTGCATCATGAAATGAGGGAGGTTGAATTAGCGCGCTGGCCGGCCTTCTTCTTGCGTTTTTGACGGTCATATCTAAAGCTACGCCGGTGATGAAGAAAACCCGGTCGGGCAGCAAACATTGTAAGCTAAACCATCCCAAGCACTCTACACGCACTCAGTGCGCGTCGCACGGTCGCAAGCAGGATTGATTTCAACGGTCTGGGAGGAATCGAAAAGCGTGAATTTTCTTCAAATCCTGATTCTCGGACTGGTTCAAGGCGCGGCGGAACTTTTGCCAATTTCGAGCTCGGCTCACGTGATTGTTGCTGAGAAACTCATGGGCCTTGATCCCTCCAGCCCGGAGATGACTTTCGTGCTGGTGAT
>DATFZA010000103.1:0-6664 GCA_035314765.1 Bryobacteraceae bacterium | reverse complement strand
CGCGCAAAGCATCATCAAAGACAACGACAATTGCGCCATCACCAGCATGTTGCGGCGTGAAAATAGCCGCCGTGTGCCGCCGGCAACTTCCTCGCCGGAATTCTCCTTCAAGTCAAACCAAACGTCGGGCCGAGAGAGTTTCCAGGCAGGGAAAAGTCCGAAAACGACGGTGCTGAGCCCGCAAAACGCCAGTGTCGCCACAATCACGCGCAGGTCCGGACTCGGGTCATAGACCAAGTCAATGGGCGCGACATGAGCCATGGAAGCGATGAGCAGAGTGCTGCTCCAGGACGCGAGAAATAGTCCACCCACACCTCCGGCGACCGCGAGAATGAGACCCTCGGTGACGAGTTGCTGGACGATTCTCCGCCGTCCGCCGCCAATGGCCAGCCGGATGGCAATCTCCTTGCGCCGTGCCGCGCCCTTGGCCAGCATCATGTTCGCCAGGTTCAAGGAGGCGATCACCAACACCACGGCAGCTAAAGACAGCAATAGAATCGCCGGTATGCGAAGCACGCTGTCGTCGGTGGGATTAGTCGAAACGCTCATGCGCGACAACGGCCGCACAATCAGGCTCTGGTCTTTGTTTACGGCCGGATAGGCTTGCTCCATTTGGGAAGCGACCACGGCCAGCTTGGCGTCGGCGGACTTCTGCGTCATGCCGGGCTTCAAACGGCCGATCGCAATCAGGTCGTCGTTCGCTCGCGCGTCCGCCTTCCGCCCATGCGTTTCAAAGTCGTTCATGACCAGGTCGTAAGCGCCAAACGGCACGAAAATCTCCGGACTAACCAGCGCCGTCGTCCCGGTGAACCCTTTAGGAGTGATGCCGACCACCGTGAACATGCGTCCGTTGATGCGGACTTGTTTGCCGAGCAGTTGCGGGTCTTGTCCGCCTTTGGCCCAGAACGGATAGGCGACGACTACCGTCAACGCGGCGCCGGGCTTCTCTTCCTGGGGCAAAAACGCGCGTCCTCGCAGCATCGGAACGCCCAGCGTGGAGAAAAAATTCGAGCAGACCACGCCCGAGAAGGCCCGCCGCGTGGATCCGCCCTCTTCAATCCCCACCATCGCCATGGTGTAGGCGGTCAGGCTGGAAAAGACCGGGTTGTTGTCGCGGATGTCGGCGTAATTGGGATAGGAGAAGCCGCGATAGTTATCCGGCCGCTTGGTGTCGCGGCTGTAGAGCCCCACCAACTCCTCGGGCTTTTCAATGTGGAGCGGCTTGAGCAAAAATGCGTTGATCAAACTGAACACGGCGCTGTTGGCGCCAATTCCCAAGGCCAGCACGGCCACCGCCGAAGCCGTAAATCCGGGCTTGTTCCGCAACATCCGTATACCGTAGCGCACATCCTGCCAGAGCTGATGCATGCTCGGGTATACGATGAGACGGCGGCTGGAGTTCCGGAAATATCGTCGGGGTTGCTAATCGCAGGCCGGGGCGGGGACTTTGGCTTTGGGCATCGGCTCAACCTCATAGTCCCGCGCATCTGAGCGGCCCTACCTCATAATCCGGCGCTTATGAGCGGCTCCACATCAACCGGCGCCTATGAGCCCGTCTAGCCCCGAACGTAAGTGAGGGGATCGGCGCGCCTGTTTCCTCACTGGGAGTCCACTCTTACATGCTCCATGGGCTTGACTTTGCCGCAAGAGCGGACCACACTGACGCTAGCAACATTTTGTGCCGTTCTTGTTTGGACCCGGCGGCATCCACTTCTTCGCATGCAAGGAGCCAAGAATGGAATTCGTGTCGAGATGTACTTACACCTTCGAGACGATTGAAGCGTACGTCCTCAACCGGCTCAACAAGCGAAGCCGGAATCAGTTTCTCAAGCACGTAAACGGCTGCGGCCGGTGCCGGGAGGCCATCGAAGAGGAAGAGCTTTTTGTCGCCGCCTGCCGGTTGGTGTCGATTATCTCGTGCCCCTGCGCGGATGTGGGCCAGGCTGCGCATGCCCGCCACCACTAAACGCCCCCAAATGCCTTTAGATGCGGACCGTCCCTAATCCTGTTCGCCCAGAGTTTGGGCGTACGTTTTTCCGTAAGGATAGAAGAGTTCCTTATGGCCTTGCTGCCAGGCCGCTTTGAGTTCGGGCGTCGTGATGTCCCAGTCCGGCCGGCATTTCTTGGTAACGGCACGCAGGTCCTGGCGGAGATCTTCCACCGTGGGCCGGCCGAAGAACCAGTAGCCGTTGTAGACCTTATAAATAACCAGACCGGGCTCGAGGACAATCACGTGAGGAATCATGGGATTGTTGGCAGGATCGGTGTATTCGGCGATGTCGAGATCTTTTTGAACAATACGGCCCGGGTCGGAGAGAAAAGGCCAGTGAGCGCCCACTCCGGTGCGATATTCATTCGTCAGCGTGATATTGTCGGTGCTAATCGTGACCAGCCGGCAATAGGCAACCTCGAGTTCACGATGCAGTTGAACCAGCCCTTCAGCCTGCCGGCGGTCCTTGGGACAGAAACCTCCGCGGCTGAGGACCAGAACCATTGGATGTTGCCCTTGCAGTTCGGAGAGCTTGCGGTGCTTCGCGGTGTGGTCGGAAAGCTCATAGTCGGGGAAGAGAGCTCCTGGAACAATGTCAGATCGCATAGGAAATCCTGTTGGCGCAGGCCTAAAGAACTGCCGCCAGTTCCTTCCAGGGCTTCCCCTGCGATTCCGCCACTGCCGGATACGTGATCACACCGCCATATGTATTCACGCCCTCGCGAATCGCCGGGCTATCCTGGCAAGCCTGTTCCAGGCCCTTGTTGGCCAATTGCATCAAATACGGCGAGGTCGCATTGGTTAAGCCGAAGGTGGACGTATGCGGCACCGCCGCCGGCATGTTCGACACGCAGTAGTGCAGTACGCCATCGACAAAGTAAATCGGATCGCTATGGGTGGTGGCATGGGAGGTCTCGAAACAACCGCCCTGATCGATGGCCACATCCACCATCACGGCGCCCTTTTTCATGGTCGAGAGCATGTCGCGGCGCACCAGCTTGGGCGCCGATGCGCCCGGAATCAGCACCGCTCCCACCACCAGGTCGGCGTGTCGCAGGCTTTCGCGAATGGTGTAGCTATTAGAAGCCAAAGTTACAATCTGGCTGCTATAGATGTCGTCCAGGTCGCGCAAGCGGTTCAGATTGAGATCGATGATGGTGACATTGGCGCCCAGCCCGACTGCCATTTTGGCGGAGTTGTGACCCACGATACCGCCGCCCAGAATCACGACGTTGGCCGGGGCCACGCCCGGAACGCCGCCGAGCAGAATTCCCCGCCCGCCGTTGGGAGCTTCCAGGTATTGAGCGCCCACCTGCACGGCCATGCGGCCGGCTACCTCGCTCATGGGCGTCAGCAAAGGAAGCGAGCCGTCGGCCTCGCGAATTGTCTCATACGCGACGGAATTCACGCCCTTGGCGCATAGTTCGTGCGTCAATTCGGGAAGGGGCGCCAGATGCAGGTAAGTGAAGAGGATCAGGCCCGGCCGGAAAAAGCCGTATTCCGACGGCTGGGGTTCTTTGACCTTAATTACCAGGCCGGCCTTCCAGACATCCGCCGCGTTGGGCAGAATTTCGGCGCCGGCCTGCTGGTATTCCTCATCCGGGATTGAGCTGCCCGCGCCCGCACTCGCCTGGACCAGCACCCGATGACCGGCCTCTCGCAGTGCCGTGACAGCGCTGGGAACCAGGCCAACGCGCGTTTCTTTGTCTTTTACTTCCTTGGGGACTCCAATAATCATTGTTTGTCGAGGGGTGGCGCGGATTGAGCGGTCATTCGTTTCGGACCCAAGCCAAGACCGATCAAGGAGAGCGAGTCAAGTTTGCCGTCCGATTGCAAGTTTTGGTCGGCCTGGAAATGCTTGAGCGCATCCACCGAGTCTGCACTCCACTGCCCGTCAACCGTGCCTTTGAAATAGCCCTTGTCCGCCAGCGCCTGCTGAATTTCCCTATAGCGTTCTGGCGTGGGCACTTGCTGCACGACAGGTCGGGCGGGAGCGCGATAACGATAATAGGTTCGGGCTCGTGGTGGCGGCGCTTTGGTGGCGATCTTGGGAGCAGGTTTCGCTACCGGTTTGGCGCTCGATTTAGCGGCGGCGGTAGCAGGGGCAGGTGTAGCTGGGGAATGTGTCGTTTTCTTGGGCGGCGTAGCGGCGTACGACAGCGACGCCAGGGCCAACTGGGCCCAGGCCACAAATGCCAGATTTCGCACTAGCCCATTGTACCCTGTGAAACACGCGTCGGTTTCCTTCGTTTCCGCGGGTTCCCGTCCTCCAGCGAGATTTGCGCCGCCACGCTTTTGTCATGTAATATAGTTGTTTGCGGCTCCTTCGCGCGTAACACTCTTGGTGTATCCGCCGTGAACGCCTGAAGTACAACCAATCAGTAGCAGAAGAGGACAGTCATGTACGCAGTAATCGAAACCGGTGGCAAGCAGTATCGGGTTGCGCCGGGCGACGTAATCAGGGTCGAAACTCTGCCCGGCGAAGCCGGCGCCGATGTGGAATTCGACAAAGTATTGGCCGTGGTTCGCGATTCCAACGAACTCATGCTGGGCGATTCGCTCGGCCAGGTCCGCGTCCGGGGCACTATCCAGGAGCAAGGACGCGCCGACAAAATCATCGTTTTCAAATTCAAGCGCAAGAAGCAGTACAAGCGCACCACCGGACACCGGCAAAATTACACCGCCGTCCGCGTGAGCGAAATCGTCGCCTAGGGATCATCAAATGGCACACAAAAAAGGTCTTGGGAGTTCAAAAAACGGGCGCGATTCCAACGCGCAGCGCCTGGGCGTGAAAGCGTTCGGCGGTCAAGTGGTGACCGGAGGTTCCATCCTGGTCCGGCAACGGGGCACACCGTTCAAACCGGGCGAGAATGTGGGACGCGGTAAGGACGACACGCTGTTCGCGAAAGTCCCCGGCATCGTCGAGTTTCGCGACCGCGGCAGCATGGGTAAGTTCATCAGCATCCGCACAGACGAATAAGCGGAATAGCGGCGCGCGGGTTGGCGCCTATATCGGTCGCGGATGGCAACGCCATCCCTAGAGTTTCTACACTTTCTGCACAGTCTTAACCGTGCCACCTTGGCTGCCTCGTGGCACAGGCTTTAGCCTGTGCTGGATGGCATACGCCATCCACCCCGGCCCATGTTCATAGACGAAGTAAAAATCCACGTAAAAGCGGGCGACGGCGGAAACGGCTGCATGGCCTTCCGGCGGGAGAAGTTCGTCCCGCGCGGCGGTCCCAGCGGCGGTGACGGCGGCCATGGCGGAAACGTCACGCTCTATGCCAGCGAGCATTACAACACGCTGCTGCATTTCCGTTTCAATCCCGAACATACCGCTGAGCGCGGCAGGCATGGCGAAGGCAGCAATCGGACGGGCCGGGAAGGCAAATCGATCAAGGTTCCCGTTCCCGTGGGCACCACGGTGTACGACGCCCACACCGGCGAACTGATCCACGATTTCACCAAGCCCGGCGAGAAATTTGTCATCGCCAAAGGAGGCCGGGGCGGCCGCGGCAACCAACACTTTGCCACGCCGACTCATCAGGCGCCCACCGAGCACGAACCTGGAAAACCGGGTGAAGAAAAAGACCTGCGGTTGGAGTTGAAGCTGCTTGCCGACGTCGGTCTGGTCGGGTTTCCGAACGCCGGCAAGTCCACGCTGATTTCCCGTATCTCCGCCGCCCGGCCGAAAATCGCCGATTATCCCTTCACGACGTTGGTCCCCAACCTCGGGGTGGTTCAGGCTGACGACCGATCGTTCGTGGTCGCCGACATTCCGGGCCTGATTGAAGGCGCCCATACCGGTACCGGCCTGGGCGTGCAGTTCCTCAAGCATGTGGAGCGCACCAAACTGCTGGTCCATTTGGTGGATGTCTCCGAACTAACCGGGCGGGACCCGGCTCATGACTTTGCAGTGATTCTCACCGAGCTGAAGAGCTTCCGGCCCGAGCTGCTCGAAAAACCGATGATCGTGGTAGCTTCCAAAATCGATGTAGCGCAAGATCCGGGGCGGATCGAGAGTGTTCGCCGCGCGGCCCAGGAGCACGGCATGCCTTTCTTCGAGATTTCGAGTGTCACTGGCTTCGGAATCGAGGAACTGAAGCGGGAAATGGCTAAGATTGTCCTCACGCCGGTCGATGAGAACGTTATCGAACCATGAGTACCATCCAATCGACCGCCTTCTCCGCCCTCCAACAAGCGGAGGCCAAGCTCAACGCTGCCGCCGTCAATATCGCCCAAAATGGCCCTACGCCCGAAAATGCCGGTGCTCTTATCCAGGCACGCACCCAGTTCACCGCCGGCGTGAAAGCCATCCACGTGCAAGATGAAATCTCACAGAGCCTGCTCGACCTGCTGCCCTGATACTTCTTTCCTCCGCACGCATCTCTAGGACGGAGGTACCTGCCATGAAACCTGTCTTGTGCGGCCTGCTCCTGCTGAGCACTGCCTGGCCGCAAACTTCAGTGCGCGCCGAGGACCGCATCGTCAAGGAAGTTCGCCATGAACTCGTGATGCTGCCCTATTACAGCGTCTTTGACAATCTGGCTTACAAAGTCGACGGCAATCACGTTACGCTGTTCGGCCAAGTGACTCGCCCCACCCTCAAAGCGACGCCGAACGCGCCGTCAAGCACATTGAGGGTGTGGAAGGCGTCACCAACGAGATTGAGGT
>DATFZA010000102.1:0-2347 GCA_035314765.1 Bryobacteraceae bacterium | reverse complement strand
TTGGCGGCCGCGGCGCCCACCACATTCTTGTCGTCTTTCGGATCGTAAATAAACTCCCACTCTCTATACTTGGAGCGTTCCTTGATCACCATGATCCCCTTGCCCTTGAACTCGGCCGGAAGGCCTACGCCGGCGATGCCCGCGCCCATTCCATTCTGCGGAGAATTAAACGCGCTGGTGGGGGCTGCGCCGAAAATGCTTTTGTTGATGGCGCCGATAGCCGAGTTCGACGAACCAGCTGAATTTCCATTGGAGTTCGCCGCATTCCCGGTGTTGGGAAACCCGGATGGAGCATTCATCTGGGGGCTCGAACTGTTCGGTGGCGGCGTAGTGAACGGCTGCCCGGTATTCGGATCGGTGGCGCCGGGTGTCCCAGGCATTTCGGTGTAGGTGGACGTGATACCGCCAGGATATTGAACCGGCTGCCCGGGCTGGCCCGGGTAAGGCTGGACGCCTGGCTGTATCCCGGGCTGCACACCTGGATTCACACCAGGATAAGTTTGCGCCGGCTGGCCCGGATACGTTTGCCCCGGTTGCTGACCCGGAAACGGCTGCACACCGGGCTGACCCGGGTATTGTGGGACGCCAGGCTGCTGCGGGATTTGCGCGACCGGAAATACGCCGGGTTGGGATGGATCGCTTCCGGGAGGCGGTCCGCTACCTGGCGGCGTAAGAATCATGGTGTCGCTGGGACGCACCGTCGCGGCACTAAACCCGTTCGGAGCATTGGGGTCCGGAGGCGGCGCATTCGGGTCTGGTGTCGTCGAACTCGAAGCCGATTGATCCTGGTTCTTGCCGTCCTTGCTGCCCAGCGGATTATTGCCATTGTTCTTTGGGACCAGCGAATCCGTCAGCAGGCCGCTCGGTCCGACATGCACGAAGCGCCAGTCGTCTTTGCCGGTCATCGGGTCGATATAGCGATGCCGCAGATAGCGCTTGTCGTTGAAGCTCTCAAGATCCTCGATCTTGCTCGGATAACGCTTGTTGGCGCGGACAAATACCTGGATGGCGCGCTTGTATTGCTCGCCGCGGTCGACTGTCATCTCCTCCCGATTCCGCTGTGTTTCGAACGCCACGCGTGGCATTTCCATGTAGAGAGAAATGGCAATCAAGGAGGCCAGAAGAAAGATGAGGAGGAGCGCAAACCCGCGTTCCTCTTCCTTCTTTTTGCCGCGCGGCTCTCTCATCCCGTGACCTCTTCTACTAATGGTAGCGTCTGCTGGCCGTCGTTCTTGAACTGCGTGTCTTCCACAACCGCGGAGTTGATCCCGATGCGAACGATTTTATAGCGATTCTTGATGAGCTGTCCTTCGCTGGCAACAATGATGTCGTCGCCGTCGAGGAAGAAAGCGCGCTTCACGCCGGCCTTGGTCTGATTGACGAAGCCGTAGAACTTAAGAGGGACCGGCGGGGCCTTGGGAGGCGGCGGTGGCGGCGGTGGAGGCGCCGGAGGCTTGGGGCCGTAGAACCTGGCCAGCTTGATTGGCGCGGGCTCTTTTATTCCGGCCAATTGCGCCGCGGATGGAGCCGGCGCCGCGGCGCCAAAATCGAAAATCGACCGGCTGCCGCCTTCCTCTTTGACGGTTTTCAATTTCGCCAACATGTCGAGATGCAGTGTCGGATCGATACTGTTGCGGTCCGGCATCTCGTCTTTTTTCCATTTCAATGTCGGCTTGAATTCCCCGGCGTTGCGGAAACTCTTGCCCTGCGCAATGCGGGAAATCTGACGCGCAGGCACGCGGGGACTCGTGAGGGGTGGCAGATCGCCAACCGCGGCCGGTCTTGAACTGGAAGAAGAAGACCCCGAATCGGACGGCGAGCCGCCCGAGAAGTAGAAATATCCCGCGATGGCCAAAAGACCACACAGAGCCGCTACTTTCTTTTTGTCGGCCCCCAACCCGCTCACTGTGAGATTCATTTTGAAGCGGCGTCCTCCCGAACGTAGGTTTGCAACTTCATTTGAACGGCCAGGCCGCCACTGGTTTGCGGCGTGGCTTGCAGACTCTCCACCACCAGCAGCCGGGGCGACTTATCGAGCGCGTTGATAAAGTGAATCAACTGCGGGTAGGTGCCTTCCAGGCTCTGCGTGATGGTCATGGTGCTGAGCGTGTCGCTGCCATCGATCTCTTCCACGTTGTAGGTGCTTTCCTTGGTCTTCATCTGCGCATCTTTGGCGAGATCGATGAGGTCGGCGAATACCGTAGAATAAGCGATGCCGCTCGGCAGGAAATATTTGGAAAGGAACTGATCGCCCTGTTGGCGTCCGGCCTCGATCTTGCCGACCAGAACCTTGGTGCGTTCGAGCACCGCTCTCTGTTGATGCAGCTTGGCCGTGGTATCCCGCACT
>DATFZA010000101.1:0-6619 GCA_035314765.1 Bryobacteraceae bacterium | reverse complement strand
TCCTCAAGGGATCCAAAATCCGGCAGCCGACGTACTTCCTGGCCGGGGAAACCGATGGCGTCATCGTGATGTACAAAAACGCGCTTGACCGGCTCGAGGAAAACGTGCCCAATCTCAAAGGCAAAGTTATCTTGCCGGGCGCGGGTCACTGGGTGCAGCAGGAAAAAGCAGAAGAAACGAACCGGCATCTGCTGGCGTTCCTGGAAGGCGAAAACTTGCTTGGCATTCTGCGTCAGTCTTCGCAAGCCGGCCTCCGCGCGGGTAAATAACCCGCGGCAGGTTGATAACCTGCCCCACATTTGCTTCAGCAACTTTTTCTAATTCGAGGTATTATTTTAGAACCCTCCGGAAAGGAGAGGTTGTCTATGCCATACAGCCGAGGAGTAATCCTGTTCACTTTCTTGGCGCTGATCCCTGCAGCGCCCGCGGCGCCGCCGGCCTGCGCCACTCTTCCACCGGCAAGCTCTCCTAGTTTCGAACCGAAACTCGAATCCTTTATGAACGCGTGGTGCTATCGCATCGAAAACTGGAATCACGACCTGAATGTCCGCACCAGCGACGGAGTTCACCCGTTTGTCAAAATCTACTACTCACCGGCGCTATGGAATTGGCTCACTACTGGCGGACGAAAGGGCGACGTTCCCGATGGCGCGATGCTGGTCAAGGAGCAATATACGAAAATCACCGGAAAACAGCCAGACGAATGGACCATTATGGTCAAGGATCACACCGGTTCGTTTGACGGTTGGTATTGGGCCGATCTCAGCGCTCCGTCCACTCCGGTCACGCCCCCGCCCGCTTGCTCAGAACCGCTGTTTCCCTACGTGGGATTCGGCCAGTATTGCATCAACTGCCACGCTTCCGCCGCCGACGGCCAATCGACGTATGCGTCCACCCAATGGACCAAGGCTACTACACCAGCGGTTCTGACCAGCCCATCGGTTGCAAGCAATATCCATCATCGGATAGCCATGTTGGAAAGACAGGAACGCCGCTCGCCCGGTCCTTCAAAAGCACTGGCGAACTTGTCCCGCATCCCCAGCGGCGTCTTTGCCAATATCCGCGCGCTGCCGCCCAGTCCGGTGCCCTGCATGGTTTCCGAAGCGTACGATCACGTCGTGTCCGGCGGCAAGCCTGCCGGACCCGAGCAATTTCTCACATCGGACCAGTGCATGGGTTGCCATGACGCAACCGGCACACTTTCCGGCGCAAATCGTGGCGACATTCCCAGCATGCTCTGGCCCAACGCTCAGGCGTCATCCATGGTGAACGTCTCGCCCTATGGCGAGTGGCGCTATTCGATGATGGGACTCTCCGGGCGCGACCCCATTTTCTTCGCCCAGCTCGATTCCGAGACGACCATCCACGCTAATCTGAAGGACCATCCCAATGACGCACAGCTTTACATTGAAGACCTGTGCCTGCGCTGCCATGGCGTGATGGGTGAGCGCCAGTACAACCTGGATACCGGCAAACTTTTCCCGCGTAGCGAGTTGCTGAGTGCGACTTCGAAATATGGCGCGCTCGGCCGCGATGGCGTCTCCTGCACTGCCTGCCATCACATCGCGGCCGAGGGGCTTGGCAAGCCGGAGACCTTCACCGGCGAGTTCAAAGTGGGTCCGCCCACAGAGATGTATGGACCATTCCAGGACGTCATTACCTATCCCATGAAAAGCGGCGTCGGGATCGAGCCGAAATCGACGGACGCTAACCAGATTCAATCTTCAGCGCTATGCGGTTCCTGCCATACCATCGTCCTGCCGGTCTACGATGCCCAGGGAAATCGCGTGATGGAGAACGGCAAGCCCGCGGTTTTCTATGAGCAGGATACTTACCTCGAATGGCTGAACAGCGCATTTCAGAACGAGTATCCGCCCTACGGGACGGATAAGCAGACCTGCCAGGATTGCCACATGCCCAGCGATTACCAGGGCAACAAGCTGTCCTACAAGGTCGCCAATATTGAAGACAACACCTTTCCGGCAGTGACGTTTCGCGCGCCGGATACGGAGATCACCATGAAGCTGCGCGACCCGTTCTACCGGCACACGCTGCTCGGCATCAATCTGTTCGCGCTGCAGATGTTCGGGCAGTTCCGCGTGCCGCTCGGTCTCTATCAGACCGACCCCATGCTTCCTAATCCAGGCCAAACCAAGACCAGCCATGCTACCGCGGTTGCTTCCAGCCTGGAACTCGCTACTACGAAGAGCGCGCAGCTAGACATTGTTTTCGCGCGCAAGGCCAACGGCAACCTGGAAGCGGATGTCGAAGTCGTCAATCTGGCTGGGCACAGTTTTCCCTCCGGTGTCGGCTTCCGCCGGGCGTTCGTGAAGTTTGAACTGCTGGGTCCCAGAGGCGACACACTTTGGGTCTCGGGCAACACGTCGAGCGAGGGCATCATCGTCGATACCGGCGGCAAGCCGCTGATCACCGAATTTTTCAGCCCGCAACAACAGCAGTTCCAGGTGCATCGCTGGGCGGGCAATCCGATCACCGCCGATAACCAGGTGCAGATCTACGAAGAACTGGTCCAAGATCCGCAGCATCTTATGACCACCAGTTTTCTGAGCCTCTACAAGCGCGTCAAAGACAACCGCCTTCAGCCGAAGGGTTGGAGCCCGAATGGCCGCTACGCCAATGAGACGCGATCTGTGGGCACTGGCGCAGACCCTAGTTACGGCAATGGGAAAGGATCGAGCGTGGTCAGCTACAGGATTCCGCTCAACGCGAAAACACTGGGCACGGCCTCGGTGCGGGCCACGCTGTTCTATCAGACCATCCCTCCCTATTTCTTGCGGCAGCGATCGGAGACCGGACATGGACCAGATGCGCAACGGTTGGTCCAATTCGTCCAGCAGTTGAACGTCGCCGGAACACCGGTGGCCAATTGGAGGCTGCAGATCGCAACCAAAACAGGACCAGTGCAATGAACCGCAACGGTGTTCTTTGGGTTGGCGCCAATCAAAGCCGATACTGGCCGCGCCAGCCGAAGGCCGACTGGGCCGTTGTTGCCATGCCTCTGACTGAAGCGTGCGTCCTTCGCACCGCGTTTGACCCTTCTTACAACGCTTACCGGCGGCTGAGCCGAACGGCGGCCTTGGGCGCGACGTCACGCCTGGCCCAGCGGGTTAGCCTGGCATCCACTGGCTTCAATCCAAAATGGCAGCCGTGTCCCTGGCAGTCGGGCGTGGTGAAAGCGCCCACCAGCGTCGAGAATCAGGGCGTGGGATATCTGCGCGCCAACTGGTACACGCGCAACCTGCACCGCTACGCCCCGGAACTCAGCGCCATCGGGGTGGTCGAGGAATGGCTCGATGGCGAAGCCTGGGAACAGGATGGCTACATCGTGAAAGGCCAGTGCGGCTGGTTCTGGCCGCTGCGCCAACGTTGGGATTCGAGCAGCACGAAAATCCGGAAATACCAACGCGCCAAGACAGTGCTTGGCCCGGACGACCTGCGCGAGGCCACCGCCATCGCCGTGCGTACCATTGGGCTTGACGATTGCTGCTTTTGCGCCGAATGGCGGCTCACCAAGAAGGGTTGGAAGCTGATTGAAATCCAGGCGCGTCTCGGGCAGGACGAAGGGCTAGCGGAACTCCTCGTTGACGGCGGAAAGCCCTTGCAGACCGTGGAATCCGCCGTTCGCGAGGCGTATGGCGTGCCCGCGGAACCGGCGCCGCAGCGCATCGTGGCCGCCCGCAGGCACACCCGGTTGTCGAGCTTATATTGAGCGCGAAACCGGCCGAATGCCAATGCCTCTAAGGCTTCACGCCGAAATAATAATCGCGGGCAGCCCGCAGAATTTCGCCAATCTTGAAATTGATCAGATGTCTCGGCCAGAATAATTCCTGTTTGTCACAAACCGTCGATTCGCTGAATTTCGAAATTTCCCCTTCCAACTCCGCACCGGCTTCCAGGCTGCCGCAGTCCGCCAGGCGCGCCCGCAGCTCACGCGCCGATCGAATCCGCTCCGCCACCAAGCGAGCCCGGCCAGCCGAAATACGCCCGTAGGTGAGTTTCAACTGGTTCAGCCGCTCCGCGGCATCGTAGGTCGCGTCGACCAGCTCCGCTCGCGTCATCCATTCAGTTTCGTAGCTAAGGATTCGTTCCCAGCTCGGCTCGACCAATAGCCGCCGATGCTCTTCGAGCGAGCGCGCAAACACCCGGTAACCGAATTTTTCCGGCTCCTCGAAAACGCGGCTTCCCGGATCGAGAAATGGGCCCATGGGCGAGATGAAACAGGATAGCCGCCGGTCGCTGATCTGGAACAGATGCTCGCAATAGGCGATCGTGTCCTGAACGGATGCGTACGTCTGCTTGGGCAGGCCGATCATGAAGAACACGTCGATACGGGTGCAGCGCAGCGTCAATGCTTCCTGAAGCGCGGCCTCCATTTGTTCGTTGTCATAGGCCGGCTCGCCATCCTGCGCGCGGCGGACGTCGTGGTCGTGGCTTTCCGGGCTCAACTCCAGGCTCCAGTTCCGGATGTATCGATCGATGAGGCGCAGAAACTTGACTGGCGGCACATCGAAAAATTCGAACACCAGCTGGTTCTTGACATTCGCCTCGCCCAGTTTCTGTACCACGGCGTCGGCGTGATCGTCGCCGGCCTGAAGCAGATCGCCCACCAGGAAAATCGGCGCGCGCGTCAGCCGGGAAAGGTCTACGATGTTTCTGGTCAGGCTTTCCGGGCTGCGGAAAATCGGCCAGGTTCGCTTAGTAAGATGGCCGCACGTGGTGAGCGAGCTTCCGCAGGTCGCGCACTGGTGGGCACATCCCTTGACTGTAAACACGGCGGTGATCGGATTCCGGGTCCATTTGTTGTATGGCAGAACGCTCGTAAAATCGCGGTAGCGCAACACCATCTGGACCATCAGGTCCGCCCGCAGATCCGCGTAATCGAGCGTTTGCGGCAGAAACGTCAGAGAATTCACGCGCGGAAGTCCGTTCTGCTTAGAGGTCAGATTCGGGATGCTGTCGACACCCTCCCCGCTGCGCAGCGCGAGCAAAAGCTGGTGCAGCGGAACCTCGGTGCTGTCGCCGCGCAGAACGTAGTCCACCTGCTTGTAGTCAATTAGCTCCTGATGAAAGTACGTGGAGGAAAGACCGCCGAAGATCACCGGAACATGCGGGTGAATTTCTTTTACGATGCGCGCCACTTCCAGGGCGCCGTGGGCGTGCGGAAGCCAGTGCAGGTCGATCCCGACCGCTCCCGGCCTCTGCGCCGCTATAAAATCGGGGACTGAGAAGTTCCGATCCTTCATCATGCGCACGGCCAGGTTGACGATACGAACGCGCATGCCTCGCGACTGCAGATAGCTCGCCATGGTAAGGAATCCCGCCGGATACATTTCGAACACAGTGGAAGAAGGGATGAGATCGCTGACGGGACCATAGAATATGGAAAGTTTCCGGAAGTCGTAGACGCTGGGCGCGTGCAACAGAAGAAGGTCCACGGGCTGGTGGCGGAACATGAACTGTAGCGCCGATTATATCGTCATCTCTCTAACGGCCCCGTAGCCGAGTGGCCTCCATCGCAGCCGGGCCGGTCTGTAGCACAGCAGGTTGCGGGGTGTATACTAGCCACCGGCTATGAAACATTCATTGATTTTGTTGATCTTCGCCGGTGCACTCGCCGTGGTTCCCTCGTACGCGAAAAAACAACCTTTGCAACTAGCCGGTGTGACTTGTGAAACTCCGCCGCCGCTGCATTGCCCCGACGCAAATTGTCCGGGCCCTTTGGTGATTGAGCAAGGTACCGCGGTTGAGCCCATGACCGGGCGTAAGTTTTTTCTCGATTATCCGTGCAACTTGAAGCGCGGCGAAAAGGTCACGTTCATCCTGGCTCTGCATGGCGCGGGGTCTTATGGGAACTGGCAGCGCAATTACTTCCCGCTGATGGACTATAAAGACAAATACCGCCTGGTCATCGCGACGCCAAACACGCCCACGCGCGTTTGGTCGCCGAACGACGACAATTATCTCCAGAACATCGTCAATCTGATATATGAACAAGTGGGAAAGCAAAACATAAAGGCCTTTTGGTTGGTGGGACATTCGCAGGGAGGAATGACGTCCAACCGGCTGGTGCGCACAGATTTCTTCAAAGAAAGAGTGGATGGATGGCTCAGTTTGTCGGGCGGCCGCTTAGGGCCGACGCCGCCGCTGCCCGCCAGCTTTTTCCCGAGACCTGCCGGAGCGGCTGCTTCGACCACGCCGGCCGCGCCGTCATCTGCGCCCCCAGCTCCGCCCGCCGGATTTGCAGCGGCGATGGCGGCCCTGCGCGAACCGCCCGCCGCCGACTTCTCTTTCATCTTCGAGACGGGTGAGCACGAGCTGGGCGATCAGCCGATCCCTGAAGCGTCCACCTGGGCCACGAAATACGTATGCGGCGCGCGAGCTCATATCACCGACATTACCGACACCAAACCAGGCTATGTTTACGATTCGACCCGTCAGAATCCAGGTTCCGACGCGTGGGGCCATTTGCCTAGACCCGGTGTGGCGCAAGTTTACGAGTACGCCAAATGCAAAGACGGCCGCATCGTCGCTGACGTTGTTCGCATGGGCAAGGGTCATACTGAAGGATTGGAGCCGCAAGTCACCGAGGAGCTGATCA
>DATFZA010000100.1:0-7241 GCA_035314765.1 Bryobacteraceae bacterium | reverse complement strand
GGCGTGCTGGTCAATCCGCTGCGCTTGAGCGAAGGCGCGCTCGCCGATCTCGAAGCGCATTTGATGATGTGCTACATCGGTAACGTCCGCACCAGCGGCGGACTTATCACCAAACAGATCAAGTACGCGCAGGAACGCCGTCCCACCACGCTCGACAGCATGGAGCGCATTTATACGTTGGTGCACGACATGAAATCGGCTTTACTGCGCGCCAACCTGACTCGGTTCGGAGAACTGCTGCATGAGGGTTTCGTGCACAAGAAGCTCATGAATCCGGACATTACTGAAGGCACGCGGGCGGACGAACTGTACGAGATCGCTCGCCAGCACGGGGCGATCGGGGGCAAGCTCATGGGCGCGGGCGGCGGCGGATACCTGCTCTTGTATTGCGAGACCCACCGGCAGCACGATGTCCGCAAATCTCTGGAGCGCGCGGGCGGCGTGGTGAGCAATTTCGCGTTCGATCTGCGGGGATTGCAAGTCTGGCATACGCGATGCCTCTAACCGCCGCGGTTCTCGCCGGCGGTTTGGGAACACGCCTGCAGCCAGTGCTGCCCGACACAGCCAAGACGGTGGCGCAGGTCGCCGGACGGCCATTCATTGACTACTTGCTGAAACAGTTGACTCGCGCGGGGGCCAGCCGGATCGTCCTCTGCACCGGATTCAAGAGCGAACAGGTCCGGAGCCAGATTGGAGACGCGTTCGAGTCGGTTCCCGTGGTTTATTCCATCGAGCCGCAGCCCCTCGGAACCGGAGGCGCTCTTCGCCTCGCCTGGCAAAACTGCGGCGATAACCAAGCCTGGCTGGTGACCAATGGCGATTCCTACCTCGATTTCGACATGGCGGGTCTGATCTCTGCCCATCGCGATTCCGGGTGTGCCCTTACGCTGGCTATTCTGAGTGTGCCCAGTAGCGGCCGCTACGGATCGGTGGAATGGTCGGCGCACACGCGGCGGGTTCTCAGCTTTCATGAAAAGACCCATGAAAAGACCGGCGAACCCGTGCCCGGGTGGATCAATGGGGGCGTCTATGTCTGTGGGCCGGAATTCTTGAACGCGCTCTCGGCGAACATACCTCTTTCGCTTGAAAAAGATGTATTCCCCCTTTGGGTAGAGCGGGGAATCAACGTCTATCCTGTCGAAGGCAGGTTCATCGATATCGGGACGCCGGAATCTTATCAAATCGCCCAATTCTTCTTTGGCCAACAGTAAAGATCTTTGCCGATATGGGACGATGGAACAAATGGAGGAGCCAGCAGAACCTGCTAGGGCTCCACATCTGATCTATGCAACAATCGCCCTCCGAGACCGTGCTGGCAACCGACGCGCTTGCGCGGCTCGAAAACCATATCAAAGAGAGCATCGCGACCAAACAACGCCTGCTGGAGCGGTGCGGAGACGATATTCTGGCCGCCGCTGAGCGGATCGCTCTCTGTTTTCGACAGGATGGCAAACTTCTGCTTTGCGGCAACGGTGGGAGCGCCGCCGACGCGCAACACCTTGCAGCGGAATTTGTAAGCGTGCTTACACAATCGTTCTTGCGCCCAGGTCTGCCTGCCATCGCGCTCACTACGGACTCCTCGGTTTTAACGGCGAGCGCCAACGATTTCGGCTTCGAGGGCATTTTTGCGCGCCAAGTGCAAGCACTGGGGCGGCGCGGCGATGTCTTGCTTGGACTCTCTACTTCCGGCAACTCCGAGAACGTGATCCGCGCGATTTGCTACGCCCGGGAGCACGGTATTTTCACGCTGGTGCTCACCGGCGAGTCCGGAGGCAAAATGGCCGCTCAGGCTGACCGGGCCATTCGTGTGCCTTCCGCCATTACCGCGCATATCCAGGAATCGCATCTGATGATCGGCCATATTCTCTGCGACTTGTCCGAGAGGGCGGTTTATCCTCCCGGTACGGCCGTATGAGCGACCGGCGCTTTATCGGCAATGTCATCTGGAACTGGTTCGCGGTGGCGTTCGGCATCGGCACGTCGATTGTCCTGGCGCCGTTTATTCTGAAGAAATTAGGCGAAGACAACTTTGGGCTCTGGGCCTTGGCAACTTCGTTGGCCGAATACTACTGGATCATGGATTTCGGCTTCCGCTCGGCCACCATCAAGTACTCGGCGCACTATTCCGCGACTGGCGAGGACAACAAAGTCAACGAGATCCTCAATACCGCGCTGTTTTACTCGGCTTGTATTGGCCCGCTGATTCTGCTCGGCAACTTCTTTGTGATGCCGCATGTTTTCGCGAACACACAGGCCAAGAACCCGCTGTTTCTGAAGCTGGTGACGGTGGTTGTGGGCGCATGGGTTCTGGGATCTCTGTTCAACGTTTTTACCGGCTGTTTGGAAGGTTTCCAGCGCTTTGATTTGACCAATCGTATTGCCGTCACCGGGTCGGCCATCCGCAGCATCGGCACTGCGGCTCTGCTCTGGAAAGGCTACGGCGTCTATGAAATGGCGCTCGCGGGGCTGGCTGCCCAAGCGGTGATTCACGTCCTTAGCTTCTTCGCGTTCCGGCACGTGTTTCCGCATCTTCGTTTCTCGCGGGTTTTCGTGAAGCTCTCGGTGATGAAAACCATGCTGGGATATGGCATGCATAGCGTGGTCGCGACCATCGCGCAGCGCGTGCTCAGCCAGGGGGCGCCGCTGGTGATTGGATATTTCCTGCCGGTACGCTTTGTGGGTTACTACGCCTCATCCAGCCGCTTGGCCGACTATACGATAGAGGGCGTCGCGAAGATAGGTCAAGTGGCCAGCCCGAACGCCGCGGCAATGGTAGCCCGCAACAACATCAGCCGCCTGGTCAATCTGAGCGTGATCGTAAACCGGTACGGATTGGCGATCTATCTTCCGCTCTCTATCTTCCTGCTGGTTTACGGCCGCTCCCTCCTTTCCGTATATCTCAATCCTTCCTTCGCCATGGCGAGCGCACCCGTACTGATGATTCTGATGGTGGGCCACACCATCGGGAACGCCGGACAGTATAATTCCAGTTCGATTTTGTTCGGGATGGGCCGTCATCAGATCTACTCGCGCGCGCTGCTGGTGGAAGCCTTGCTACTGATGGGCGTTCTGGCGTTGGTGGTTCCAAGATTTGGAGTGATCGGGGCGGCCTGCTCTATCGCCACGCTCATGATTCTCAATCGCGGCCTATTCACGGCGTTTCTGATCAGCCGTGAATTGAAAGTTGGGTATGGCTGGTTTCTGGCCAGCGTCTACCAGCCGCTTGCCGCCGCCATCCCGGTGGGCATTCTGCTCTACGCAATCCACATCACGGTTTTGCCGGGCCGGAATTGGCCGCAGTTAATTCTGGCGGGGCTAATCGCGGTGGTCTGCTACGCGCCGCTGGCGTTCTTCTTCAGCGTTCAGCCCGAACACCGGCAACGCCTGATCGCCAAGCTCCACAGTTACCGGTCAGCCGGCTTCACCCAGCACGCATGAAACAGCTCTTAGTGCGGCCGCCGTTGATCCTGGCGGGAATCCTGGCCGTCTTCCTGTTTCTGGCGCGGGACAGCGCGCCTGCCTCACCCTATGGTTACGACGAAGCGGATTACATGTACGTAGCCCACCAGGGTTTTCTCGCGAACTATACCGACAGTCCAACGCTGTCTATCGTCGAATTCGTCCGCGTAGGTTTGGGAAAAGGCCGGGAAAGCGGTAGCCGCGGCTTTCTGTCCGAATACATTCGCGATAGTGGCGATGTGGTCTTCTACCGCCATTGGCATGGGCCTCTGCTGGCGTATTGGCTGATGGCGGTCTCCACCGTCACGCAGGACGAGCAGGTGACCAGGGCGCTCAGCCTGATTTTTCCGATTATCGGAATCGTGATTGTTTTCCTCGGCACGCTACAGCTATTTGCATCGATTCCGATCGCGGTTATGGCGGCCGCGATGTATGGCTGGGGCCACGCGGTGGCCAGGACCACCGAGCTTGCGCCGCACCAGATGTTTGCCGTATGCTCGCTGGCGTCGCTGATCGCCGCGGCGTTGGTAGTGAAAACCGGAAATCGACGCTACTGGTACGCGTCGGTAATTTGCGCGGCGCTGGCCTTCTGCGCACTCGAAGTTTCCTTTGTCCTGATTGCCGTGTTGTTGATTTTCGCCTGGCAGGAACGCCACTGTTTGAAGCTGGATGTGGGTTTGGCCGTGCGAACCGTGGTGCTCTTTCTCGGAACGGTGCTGGTGGTTCACCCGGCGTCGATCCTGAAGCTCAGCTTTGTCAAAGCGTACGCATTCATGGTCTATCTGGCCTTATTCCGGAAAGGCGCTTGGGGCAGCACGACTTTCGGCGAAACCTGGCGGTTGCGCCTGGAGAACGCGCCGGTGGAGTGGTTGCTGATTGTAGCCGGGCTGGTCTTGTTTTTCGTGGATCGCCGCTCGCAGACGAGGCGCTACAGCCGGCCTCTGTTGTATTTCAGCGTTCTGATGATCCTGGTCACGCTGAGCGTGCTCACCGCCGACCCGCGCTACTTGCTCCCGTTTCTCCCCGTGCTCGCGGTATTCGCCGCGTGGTCGATCGGAAGCTGGGTGCAACGCTGGCCGGCGAGAAGACAGGCGCTGGGGGCAGTTCTTGTTTGCGCGCTGATGTTCGCTAACACCAATCTGTACGTCGCCCGGCATCTGGTCACAACCGATCTGCGGGCCATCCGCCTGCTGACTTCCATTCGCCAGCAGCGCCTGGAGCGGGGCACCATCATCCTCTGGCAACAGGTGCTGCCGATGGTTCACTACTACGATCCGCAAACCAAGCTTAGGGGTTACCTTGATGCTGATTCATTACGATCCCTGGCGGCATCGACCAGCGCGGACGCAATCATTTATCCGGATTTGAGACTCGAGCTGGTACCGCACTAGGGACGTCTAGCTCTGAACGTTAGTGAGGGGATCGCACGCCATCCCCTCACTAACGTTCGGGGCTAGACTCGGGCTCGACTGGCGATCTTCTTGGCGCCACCCCCCGCGCCACCCGCAATTGCGGCGGTTTCCAAACCAGAGGCGGCGGCAGGAAGAAAATTGCGATGGCGCATCGTGAGTGCGGCTTCAGCCTGTGTGATTTGATAGCACGCTATTCTTCGCGGCGGACCACTTGCAATTGCGTTGGTTTCCACAACCGGCGCGGCGGCACGAAGAAGATGGCGATGGCGCAGGCGGTAGCCGCTAGCATCGCAAGCACGGTGCGCGCGGGGGAAGAGAGCTTTTTCCAGAACACGCCGGGCGGAGTGATGAAATCGGTGGCCGCGATCGCGCAGGGGATCAACTCCAGGCAGATGGCTAGCGTCGAAAATGGGCGCGGCAGGGCGAGACTCGCCAGGAAGAGGGCGATAGCGAACCACGGCAGCATCAGCCGTGCCAGCTTGTACGAAACGAAATGGAACAGCATCCGGTTTCGCCGGCTCAATAAGTCCGGATATTGTCCTATAATCTGATAATTTCCGGCTAGCGTGCGGACTTTACGCCGGAATTCGGTGCGAATGTTAGTTGGATAGTCGTAGGCCTTGGCCTGTTCTTCCAGCACCAGGCGATACCCCCGGAAGAATGCATCCAGTGGGACGAACATGTCGTCTAGCAGCGTGTCGGGGGGCATCGGGCGGAAAAGGTCCCGGCGGATGGCGTAGAAAGGGCCGGTTGCGCCGAGCATGGAATCGACGGCGGCGAGTTGTTTGCGAATCCAGCGCTCATACCGCCAGTAGAGCCCGACATTGTTCTCCTCGGGGCTCTCGTCGCGGTCTCCGGAACGGACCACCATATCCCCGCTGACTGCGCCGACGGCCGGGTCGGCAAAACATGCCAGCAAGCGGCCGATGGCATCGGGATCCAAGACCTGACGAACGTCGGTGAGCACCAGGAACTCGCCGTGTGCGTTCGGCACGGCGGCGTTTAATGCGGCCGGCTTGCCTCCGTGAGGCACACGCAGAAACTGAACTCCCCGCGGGGCAAAGCTGAGCGCGATGGCGTCGGTTTGATCCGTGGAACCATCGGAAACAACCAAGACCTGCATGCGATCCGCCGGGTACGACTGATGAAGAATGGATTCCAGCTTATCGGCGAGGAAGTTCTGGCCGTTGTAGACCACCAGGATCACGGAGACGGTCCGGGACTCATCGGGTTGTTTGAGCACGGGCCGGAAATAACGCCGGGCCATCCATCCGAGTAACAGCGGATATCCGGCAACGGTATAGGCAATCAGGCCGCAGAGCGCCAGAAAGATGAGAACGGAGAGTGCATGCACGCCTGTCGTCATAGTAGCGTGACAACGGCGGGTGGCAGTGCGGGCAAACAACCCGCAGCACTCTCGAAAACGTGCCCCGCGACCAAGCGCCAAGGGGACACAGCTGCGATAGATGTGAGCGAAGGAGTTGGGAATCGAGCCCGCTGTGTCCCCATCCGCCTTGCGAACTCGCGGGTTTTCGTGCGTCCTCTTGTGCGCCCTGGCGCTCACACGAAGCAGATTAATAATCTGCCCAACATCGGCGCCCAGTTTCTGAAACTTTTGGGCCCCCAGCAGGCCTATCCGGTGGCGATCGCTTCGTGACGATAAGCTGGTAGCATCGGCATTCTGCAATGAAGGTCTTGTACTTCTCTCCCCGCGAGTGTTGGCCCGTAACCACGGGCGCGCGGCTGCGGGATTTCTACTTCGCCTGCGAAGTGGCGCGCGAAGCCCAACTGACCTATCTCGGATTTCTAACATCGAAGGACCTGCCGGAAGGGGAGGTTAAGAGCGAGCCTCTCGAAGCTCTGCGAGGCGCGGAAACCATTCTCGTCTCCCGCACCGGCGGGTACTCCAAAGACAAAATTGCGCGCGGCCTGCTGGGACCGATGCCGATCAGCGTACTGAATTATCAGTCCGCGGCGATGGCGGAAGAACTGACGCGGTTGTTGGAGGAAAGTTCTTTCGACATCGTACAAATGGAAGGTGTCCACCTCTTCGCTTATCTCGACATTCTGCGCAGCGCACGCAAACCGGTGAAATTGGTTTGCGATTGGCATAACATCGAGTCCGAACTGATGGCGCGCTACGCCGAGCAGTCCGATTCCACGCTACGCAGGCTCTACGCCCGCAGAACCGCAAAGCTGCTCCGCCGGCTGGAAGATAAGCTGCTCGAAAGTTGCGACGCGCATGTCGTTTGCAGCGAGCGGGAGAAGCAACTGCTGCTGGCGCGGCAGCCGGCCGCCCGGATTGAGGCCGTGGGGAACGGAGTGGACGTGGAGCATCACTCCGACGAGGCAATCGACGAAGCCTGCCGC
>DATFZA010000099.1:0-7154 GCA_035314765.1 Bryobacteraceae bacterium | reverse complement strand
CACAGATAGGCGTGGTAAAACTCGCCCCGCTTCATGGAAGTCTGTTGATACTCCAATGTATCCAGAGCATGGCGGTTCAGCCGTTCAGCGTTCTGCTCGATGATTCCCAGGTCCTTGCGATCGCGCGCTTCTCTCTCAACGCGTGCAACATATAGTACCGCCGCCCGCTCCAACAACGCCGATGTCTTGACCCGCACCAGACGATCATACTCCCGTGCTGCAGCCAGTCCGAACACTCCCTCGCGGCAGCGCAACGGCAAAATGCCCCGACTGGGAACGGGACACCGATCACTCCTTTCTGGGCAAGCTAACATGAGCCATGCCTGACAGCTCACTCGTCAATCTCGCTTCGCCCGAGGTTCTGGCCCGCGCCAGAAAGATCAAGCTCTTTCTCATGGATGTGGACGGCACCCTCACCGATGGTGGTGTTTGCCTGATCTCCAGTACAGCCGCCAATGGGTCGTCTGAAGCCAGTGTCTCAGAGATGAAAATCTTCGACGCAAAGGATGGACAGGGTCTTTCGCTTGCCCATACCATGGGCATCCAAACAGGTTTCATTACCGGTCGCCGCTCCCCCGCTGTCGCTAAGCGTGCCGAAGAACTCAAAGTCACTTTTGTATATTTGGGCCAGGCGAAAAAGACGCAGGCGTTCGACGAATGCATGGAGAAGGCCGGCGTCACCTCGGAAGAAGTGGCCTACCTAGGTGACGATTTGCCGGATATACCTCTGGCGCAACGCGCCGGTCTGGCAATTTCCGTGGCCGATGGAGCTGATGAGTTGAAAGCGGTCTGTCATTATGTAACGCAGCGGCTGGCTGGCCGGGGTGCTGCGCGCGAAGTGATAGAACTCATTTTGAAGGCACAAGGGCGCTGGGAAGAGGCGGTGCCGCTGGCCTTGGCTTAGACCTTCCCTAGCACCTAGCCCTCAAAGACCGAATATTCAATGCCAGCCCCAAGGGGCAGCGTCGTCGATTGGAACCCGTTGGCAGTGTCGTGCATGTGCGCGACGTATTGCTTCATGGTCTTCCTGAACATTGGTGGGAAGTGTATATTATCGGCAACCACGACGGACCCCTTGCGCAATTTCGGCTTCAGAAGATCGAGCACGGGCAGATAGAGATCTTTCCACCCGTCGAGGAACACCATGTCGACCGGCGCCGCAAGATCTTGCAGCGTCTGCAGTGCGTCTCCTTCGCGTACTTCTGAAAAAGCGGACAAACCTGCTTCATCCAGATTGCGGCGTGCGGCCGCGACCTTATTTGATTCGATGTCCGACCCGACAAAATGTCCGCCGTTGTCCCGCATTGCTGCAGCCAGGTAGATCGAAGAAATACCAAAAGATGTTCCAAATTCGACTGCGTGCCGTGCGTCGATAGCGCGCGCAGTCAGGTAGAGCAGATTGCCGACCTTGGGTGGGACACCAACAAAACATTCGGCGAAGAGTGGTTTTCCCGCCGTCATCAGGGGCACACCTTTCAACTTGGCGAGCAGGAGCACAGGTATCAGCCGCGGGAAAACTAATAGGTCGTGCTTCGCCTCCTCGTGAAGCCGTCGGAGGACCGCATTGACCCGTGGCTCGTCAAGTCCCGAACCAGTAGCAGGTGCATTGGCTTTCATGGTAGTTACCGGTCTGCCGGCGCACTTCGCCCAAACCACCATCCAACTGCCGTAAGCAGTATGAATATCATAAATATAACCAGGTTTGGGTAGACCATCATTCCCGCGATACGTGGTTCGTGTCCAGGCGCTCCTGCCCAATAGGAGGCCGTCGGGACGAAAAGCGGCACATAGAAGAAGGGGGTCCAGAATGCCAGCGAGAACAGGGCTGCGGCGGCGAATGCAACCTGGGGTTCCCGGGATGGGCGCCACAGGAGCCAGGTGGCGACGCTTGCCACCCCCGTAAAGAAGAATATATTAACTGCTATGTGATAGCGGGCGTGGGGTTGCCAGAGCGGATTGAACACATGGCTTGCGTTCCAATCAAAAAGAAAAGCACTCAATGCGCCGCCCACCAGAACGAAGGTCAGCAGCGATTTACCAACCAGGCTTTTATCCACGGAATCTCCCTCATTTGAGAATGAAGCGTCTCCGCGCGCTTGTTACGCCCGTCGGGCGAGGTTCCTGATAAACTGATCAATCGTAATGGGAGCTGTTTCAACCTCGCGGTTCCAGACCACATCCTGGAGCCTCGTGCTTGCGGCCGCGGGGCAGCCTTCAACCCAAGGGCACGCGGCGTTGGCAAAATTGTGCCAGACATATTGGCATCCCGTATACTCGTTCGTCCGTCGCAGCGGCCACCCGCCCGACCAAGCGCAGGACTTGACCCAAGGCTTCTTCACGGTGCTGCTGGAGAAGAACTACGTCGGCGATGCCGACCCCCAGCGGGGACGGTTCCGTGCGTTTCTCCTGACTTCGGTCAAGCATTTCCTGGCCAATGAACGGGACCGCGCGCACGCGCGGAAGCGAGGTGGAGGCCTAACTCCCGTCTCCATCGACGTCATGGCGGCGGAAGGCTGGTACGCGCCGGCGGCGGTTGAACTCACTACCCCCGAAAGCCTGTTCGAGCGCCGGTGGGCGCTGTCCCTGCTCGAACAGGCCATGGCCAAGCTTCGCGCGGAATTCGCTGGAATAGGCAAAGCGAAGCAATTCGAAAAGATGTTCTCTTTTTTGAACTGCGACCCCGAGGGTGCCCGTTACGAACGGCTGGCTGCGGAGTTGGGGATGTCCGCCGGCGCGCTGCGGGTGGCGGTTCACCGAATGCGGCAGAAATACCGGCGCATCCTACGGGCCGAGATTGCCGAAACCGTTTCCCTGCCGGAAGAGATCGACGATGAGATCCGCTTCCTTCTGTCCGCCTTGAGCCGTTGAACATGATTGGGATTGAGCCTCGCCAATGCCAACGCTGCGGCGGCGTTCTACCCGCCGGCAGCGCCCTGGGCGACCAATGTCCACGGTGTTTGCTGGAGTTGGGTTTTCAAGAAGACGACCCCGGCACCTTCACGATCGCGCCGCCGTCAGCCCGGCCTCAGTCGTCCGGTACTTCCGGGGAAGGGCGGTTTGTCGCTGGTACGGTCTTAGGTGACCGCTACCGCGTCCTCGGTCTGGTAGGCAGCGGCGGCATGGGCGAGGTCTATCGTGCCACCGACCTCAAGCTCAACCAGCCCGTCGCCTTGAAGTTCCTCCCCGAGTCCACCGCGCGTGATCGCGCATTGCTCGAACGCTTCCACGGCGAAGTTCGCATGGCGCGCCAAGTCTCCCATCTCAACGTTTGCCGCGTTTACGACATCGGCGAAGTCGACGGCGCCGCTTACATTTCCATGGAGTACGTCGATGGCGAAGATCTCAGCAGCCTCCTGCGCCGCATCGGACGCTTACCCGGCGACAAAGCGATCGAGATCGCGCGGAAACTATGCGCCGGAGTCGCCGCCGCGCATGCCAAGGGAGTGCTCCACCGCGACCTGAAGCCCTCCAACGTGATGATCGACGGGCGGGGCGAGGTGCTTATCATGGACTTCGGCCTGGCCGCCATCGCCGACCAGGTCGAAGGCCCGGAAGTCCGCAACGGCACGCCCGCCTACATGGCTCCCGAACAGCTCGCCGGACGCGAAGTCTCCGAGCGTAGCGATATCTACGCGCTAGGCCTGGTGCTGTATGAAATTTTCACCGGTCAAAAAGCCTTCACTAGCGCCGACCGAAGAGTCACCCCTAACGCCGCAAGCGCGGCTAAAGAGATCGACCCGGTGATTGAACGCGCGATCGCACGCTGCCTCGATCCCGATCCCTCCAAGCGCCCGCAATCAGCGCTGGCGTTGGCTCGAATGCTGCCTGGCGGCGACCCGATGGCTGAAGCGCTGGCCGCGGGCGACACGCCCTCGCCCGAAATGGTCGCGGCGTCTGAGGACACCGGGGCGCTCTCGGTCCGCTTGGCCGTGGTCTCCATGGCGCTGGTCGTCGTGGGCCTGACCGCCTCGCTGCTTCTGACCGCCAAGTCCAGTGTTTTGCGCCTGACGCCGTTCCCCAACTCGTATGAAGTTCTAGCTCAGAAGGCCCGTGACATCGCCGCGCGCCTGGGCTACACGGACCCTCCCGCCGACCATTTTTATAAATTCACCTACGACACGGACTACCAGAAGTGGGCCGGGAAGAATTTGAAGCCGGATCAATATCGCGCCCAGGTCTCTCAAGGCCAGCCGCCGTTGATTTTCTTCGCCTACCGGCAAAGTCCCCAGTATCTGTGGCCGAGGGCTCCCGGCGGTGCCCTGTTCCAGGCTGAGGATGACCCGCCAGAGACAATCTCCGGCATGGTCGGTATGCGGCTTGATCCGGAGGGCCGCTTGATCCAGTTTAGAGCCGTGCCCCCCCAACTGGACTCCGGAAATTCGCCTGCGCGGAAAATGGATTGGAGCAAGCTCCTGGAAGCGGCTGGGCTGGACCCATCGCGATGGACCCCTACCGAGTCGCACGAGGTCCCGCTGGTCGCCTTCGACGAGCGTGCTGCCTGGACCGGCGCGTATGCCCATGCGCCCTACATGCCCATGCGCATCGAGGCGGCGGCGTGGCAAGGCCGCCCGGTTTTCTTTGAAGTCTTTGGACCTTGGCGCCGTCCGGTCCGCATGCAGCCCCGAGAACAATCAACCGCCGTGGAGCGCCTGGTCCCGGTAGCCGGTATCTCGCTGCTTACCCTCCTCCTTGTGAGTGCACTCTGGTTGGCATGGCGGAATTTCCGCCTGGGCCGCGGCGACACCCGCGGCTCCCTCCGTCTGGCGGCCGCTGCACTCATCTGCTATGCGCTCGGCTCGTTCGTGCAATTGCATCACGTGCCGCTTCTACTTGAATTCGGCAATATTGTGTCCGCGATCACCGCGGGCATGCTCGGCGCGGCGTTGGTATCGGTGCTCTACATGGCGCTCGAACCTTACTTGCGCCGGCGCTTGCCGCAAAGCCTTATTTCATGGACTCGCCTGCTGGCGGGAGACGTGCGCGACCCACTCGTGGCCGGGCACCTCCTGGCGGGTACTGCTCTGGGCGCCTGCGTCGGGGCGCTGGGCCGTATGGCGGATTGGCTCGAGTGGCAGCGGAGTGCCGTGCTCGCGCCGAGCGCCTTCATGATTACCACGCTGGATGGCGCTGGATTGGTGAGGGGCTTGTTGTCAAGCCCGTTTAGCGTCACCGCGATCGCCATGGGTGTGTTCTTCCTGCTTCTTATATTTCGCTTGATTCTCCGCAAGACCTGGCTAGCCGCGGCCGCCTTCGTCTTACTGGGAGCCTTGTTCGCGGCTGCGACGAGCGCCGCGCCTGTGGAGGCCGCCCTTGTCTCCGCGGGTTTCTACACCCTCATCCTGTGGGTGATGATCCGGTTCGGCGTACTGCCGTGTGCCCTGATGCTTTTGGTAGCGGCGGAAACCGTTAACTGGCCGCTGACTTCGGATTTTTCAGCCTGGTACGCCGATAAGGGCCTAATTGTGGTTGCGGTGATGCTGGCTCTGGCCATGTGGAGCTTCCGCAACGCGCTCGGCGGACGTAAAGTGCTGCAAGACGATTTACTCTAGTCCACCGGACTCTGCCTGACGACAACAACCGCCGCACAGCGCGACCCTCAGATCCACCAACCGGCCCACTTCACAAACTGGTATGCTCATCGCTGCGCCCGGAGCGCGAACCAAGTGTATCCATCCATAATTCACGAGTGGTTTGAAGAAGTCTGGAACCAGGGCAAACCCGAAGCGGTTTATCGCATCCTGGACCCGAAATGCACCCTTTATCACCTGGACGAGACCGGCAAAGACGCGCATGGTCCGGATGAATTCCTGGCTTTTTTCACGAGATTTCGCGGCGCATTCCCGGACATGCATATCCAGGTGCACGACGCCATCCAAAGCGGTGACAAGGTCGCCGGCCGTTGGACGGTAACGGGAACGCACTTAGGCGATCAATTGGGCATGGCGCCCACGCGAAACCCGATAAGCATTGAAGGCATGAGCTACGCACGCGCCAAGGACGGCAAGATCGTGGAAGGCTGGAATTCCTGGGACACCCTGGCCCTCTTTCAGCAATTGAACTCCACTCAGGCCAGCAACGCCGCGGCCCGATAAGGTCGGATAAGATAAGGTCGGATAAGATGATGCTGTGACGCCGATTCCGCAGCCTCCTTCGAAGCTATTTCTCCACAACCTGCTCGAGTTGAGTCCCGACTCTCCCGTTCAGGACATGATGGCGCTGGCGCGCAAGTACGGCCCCATCTACCAGCTCGACTTCAGTGGCCGCAAGCTCGTCGTCGTTTCGAGCCACGAACTGGTCAACGAACTTTCCGACGAGAAGCGTTTTGACAAAACGGTTCGCGGCGCGCTCAAACTGGTGCGGCGCTTCGCCGGCGACGGGCTCTTCACTGCCCGAACCGGCGAGCCCAACTGGTCGAAGGCGCACAACATCCTGATGCCCAACTTCGGCCCCAAGGCCATGCAGAGCTATCATCCGATGATGCTCGACATCGCCGAGCAGTTGGTGGGCAAGTGGGAGCGGCTGAACCCGGACGATGAAGTGGAAGTCACCACCGAGATGACCAGCCTGACGGTAGACACCATTGGGCTGTGTGGCTTCGACTATCGTTTCAACTCTTTCTATCACGACGGCGATCATCCATTCGTCAACTCCATGGCCAGCGCTCTCGGCATCACCATGGACCAGATGCGCGATCTGCCGTTGGAGGGCCTGATCCGCAAGGCGCGCAACGAAAAGCTGGAGGACGATGTCGGCTGCATGAACGGCATTGTCGACCAGATCATTCGCGAACGAAAAGCCAGCGGCGAGGATCTCGCCTCCAAGGCCGACTTGCTCAGCTATATGTTGAGCGGCGTGGACCGCAAGACCGGAGAGCGGCTGGACGATCTGAATATCCGCTATCAGGTGATTACGTTTCTGATTGCCGGTCACGAGACCACCAGCGGCCTGCTCTCGTTCGCTACTTACGCGTTGCTGAACAATCCTGAAGTCCTGGCAAACGCGTGTGCCGAGGTGGATCGTGTGCTCGGTAACGGCCGTCCCACCTACGCTCAGGTCAACCAGCTCCACTACATTACGCAAATTCTCAAGGAGGCGCTGCGCCTGTGGCCCACGGCCCCGGCCTATTCGCTCGCATCGTACGAGGCAACCACTAT
>DATFZA010000098.1:0-3186 GCA_035314765.1 Bryobacteraceae bacterium | reverse complement strand
GTATGATGATCGAGACGCAAATGGCGGAGGAATTTTTCCTATGGCGAGTTCGCAAGCAACTTCGAGAACCCAGAGCGGTACCGAGGTCTCTCGTTCCGATTGGAATCAGATAGCAGCCAGCTCCGAGTTTCGAGCACTCATGGCGGCTAAGAGCCGGTTCATCGTGCCGGCCACAGTATTTTTTATCATCTATTATTTTGCCCTGCCCGTGCTGGTCGGGTATGCGCCCAAATTGATGAGCGAACCTGTTATCGGCGTCCTCAATTGGGCTTATCTCTTTGCTCTGTCGCAGTTCCTGGTCGCTTGGCTGATCGCGTTTCTCTATGTCCGTGCGGCCAATCGCTTTGACCAGATGGGCAAGGACATCTTGTCGAAATTGGATAGCGATCAACGCAAGGAGGGCCGTTAGATGTCTACACCACTGATCATGTTCCTGGTGTTTATCGCCATCACGCTGGGGATCACATATTGGGCGGCACGAAGATCGAGCGGCGCGAACGCATACTTCGCCGCCAACCGATCCATCACGGGTTGGCAGAACGGGATCGCCGTGGCCGGCGACTACATGTCGGCCGCTTCGTTCCTGGGGATCGCCGGCATCATCGCCTTTCAGGGTTATGATGGCTTTCTCTATTCAGTCGGCTGGCTGGTTGCGTACTTGACCGTATTGCTGGTGGTGGCTGAACCGCTTCGCAATGCGGGGAAATACACCATGGCCGACGTGCTCGCTTACCGGCTTCGTCCCAAACCGGTGCGCGCCATGGCTTCTCTCAGCACGCTCACGGTCAGCACATTCTATATGGTGGCTCAGATGGTTGGCGCCGGCACGCTGGTCGCCCTGCTGCTGAAGGGCTCGGGCATCTCTTACAACTGGGCGGTCACCATCGTCGGAGTGCTGATGGTGGCGTACGTGGTTTTTGGCGGAATGCTGGCGACGACCTGGGTGCAAATTATCAAGGCTGTCCTTCTCATGGGCGGCACCATTTTGCTCAGCATCCTGGTGATGGCGCATTTCAACTTCAGCTTCCCTCAGTTTTTTGACGCCATCGCGCATGTCAAGGACGGCGACAAGGTGGTGAACTTCCTGACTCCGGGATTGCGGTACAAGCCGCCTTATGGGCCACTCGATCTGATCTCGCTGGGTCTGGCGTTGATCTTCGGAACAGCCGGGTTGCCGCACATTCTGGTGCGGTTTTATACGGTGCCCGATGCGAAGACGGCGCGGATCAGCGTGGTCTGGGCCATGATCATCATCGGGTCGTTTTACATCATGACCACGTTCTTGGGTTTTGGCGCCGCCACGATTGTCGGCAAGGCCTACATCGCCAAGAACGGCGGCATCAATATGAGCGGTCCGTTGCTGGCCCAGAATCTGGCCGGCGACGTTTTCTTCGCGTTCATTTCGGCCATCGCCTTTGCCACTATCCTGGCCGTGGTAGCAGGATTGACCATCAGTGCATCCACTTCTTTCGCTCATGATATCTATTCCAACGTGATACGGCAGGGCCAACCGACCAGCCCGACCCAGGAGGTGAAGGTCGCGCGCGTTACGGCGTTTGTCGTCGGCGCGGTCGCCATATTCATCGCGATTGTGCTGGGACCGACGTTCAATGTTGCGTTCCTGGTGGCGTTGGCCTTTGCCGTTGCGGCCTCAGCCAATTTGCCGGTGATCGTATTCTCGATTTTCTGGCGCCGCTTTACGACCGAAGGCGCGGTGGCGGGACTGGCTACGGGCCTGATCAGTTCGCTGGCGCTGATTCTTGTCGGGCCCAGCATTATGGGCGTGGATGGACCGAATGTGGCGGCCGCCGCGCGGCATCTGATTCAGGCCGCGCCTTTGTTCCCGTTGGAGAATCCAGGAATTGTGAGTATTCCGCTGGGCTTTTTGGGAGCATTCTTGGGTACGATGATGTCCACTGAAGATCTGGACGCCGAGGAGCGGTTTACGGAACTGGAGGTTCGCGCCAATACGGGGTTGGGTTCGGAGAGGGCGATCGCACATTAGCCACCGGGACAGAAGGGCGCCCGCGCGACTTAAGGGCAGGCAGGCCCCCTCAGCGATCGCGACCTTTCTCGTGAGAGCGATGATCGGTTTGATGAGCGGGCCGAACGATACGACTGGAAGCCCGGAAGGCCGATGGCGTCAAGGGACAAGTGATCGGTTCCGCCGGTATCGCGGATCGATATCGCCCGCTGCTTACCGTCGTCGCCGCGCCGACAAAGTAGTCTCCATCCACGGCCCGCACGTTTCCGCGGCATCCAGCGGCAATCTGCGAACCCGTTCCACCGATGTACCCGGCCCGCCCGTTGTTCCCCCCGGTGGAATTGAGCCAGCCAGGCGGGATGCCGCCTCGGAACGTGGCTTTAGTTCACAGCCTCGTCTTCCATCGTTGCCGTCGAAAGTTATCCTCAGCTCACCCGCTGTTTCTTCCGGCTAGGGGTGCCGGCCTAAGCTGAGAGAAAAGGCCCGCACAACAAGGTTGGTGGCGGGAACGGCGGAAAATTCTCAAAGAAAATTGGCTGGTTTCGAGGATTTTTTGGAACTGAGCCAGCCAGGCGGGGTGCGCGGGCCAGGCGGACGCTGTGACCAGATTCCCGTCCGTAACCGCCTCGGTCACGGGGATCTCGGCGTAGTTGAAGCGCCAAAACCCCGGCCAACGATCCGATTGAGAACGTCTTCCAGTCCGAGTTCCCTGCCGTCGAGTTCCTGGTTGGACGACATGACATAGCGCAGATCGGGCGCACTGCGTCGCCTAAGCAGCGCGGACAGTTTCGGGGGTCTGATCTGCCGCTGGGATTTTCGTGCAGAATGTCGGATCGAGGTCCTTGAAATGGTCCAGACTGTCATGGACTTTCGCTCACCCCTTGGCCGTGAGCAGCAACTCGGCATAACGCTCTCGCTTGGATGGAGTGGCGAACGCCGCGAACAACTTGATTTCGCGTTCCGGGTCCATGCGGCCTATGCTAAACCACCGCAATCAGCGGCAGGCCGGGCAGGCCGAGGACGTATGATCGAAGATATGGGCGACCTGCACTCCAGCGAAGCCGATCGTCGTGAATTGCACGCGCTGGTCGATCACATCCCAGCCAGCGACCTGCCGGCAGCTCGCAAGATTCTTCGGGCGCTTGCGAACCCCGTATGGCAGTCGATTCTCGAAGCGCAAATCGACGACGAGCCCGAAACCG
>DATFZA010000097.1:0-23822 GCA_035314765.1 Bryobacteraceae bacterium | reverse complement strand
CAGCTACTCCATGGCTTTTGAGAATACGCCGAATATGCTCGACAAGACGTATAACTTCGAAGGGCTCAAGGTTTTTATCGACCAGGCGAGCATGTTGTACCTGGACGGCGCGCAGGTGGATTACGTCGAAACCTTGGAAGGGTCGGGGTTTAAGTTCAACAATCCAAATGTAAAGAGCACTTGCGGCTGTGGCAGTTCATTCAGCGCATAGCGCGGCGTAGCCCACATTTTTCCTGCTTTCTGAACAGCGGGGACACTCTCGGATAACCGTCCTGAAGGGTGGCCCCGCAAGTGTCTCTTGGCGTTCATGCTCGATCACCTCCTCACCGATCACCTCCTCACCGATCACCTCCTCACCGAGCAAGTCAATCCCAATTCAATCGATATCGATACCCGGCCGTCTTTGGAGATTGCCGGGATTCTGAACCAGGAAGATCGGAAGGTTGCCACGGCGGTGGAGACAACACTGCCGCAAATCGCGCGGGCCGTGGATGCGGTGGTGCGGGCAGTGCAGGCGGGCGGGCGTTTGTTCTATATCGGCGCTGGAACCAGCGGGCGGCTGGGTGTACTGGATGCGGTGGAGTGTCCGCCGACTTTTGGTGTGAGCCCGGACCTGGTGCAGGGAATTATTGCGGGTGGGGAAGCTGCCCTTGCGCGCGCCACCGAGGCAACGGAAGACGACCCAGAATCGGGAAAATCCGATCTGCTGGCGCGCGGGTTCGCGAGTGGCGATGTTCTAGTGGGCATAGCGGCGAGCGGGCGGACGCCGTATGTGCTCGGGGCCGTCCGTGCGGCCCGGAAGATGAGCGCGGTGACGGTGGGAATCAGTTGCACTCAGGATTCCGAGCTGGCTCGGCTCGTGGACATCCCGATCACTCCTTTGACCGGGCCGGAAGCGATTGCCGGAAGTACCAGGCTAAAGGCCGGAACGGCGACGAAAATGGTGCTGAATACGATCAGCACCGCAGCCATGATCCGGCTGGGCTACGTATATGGCAATCTGATGGTGAACGTTCAGCCGCGGAACGCGAAACTGCGGGCACGGGCACGGAGAATTATCGCCGGGGCGTGTGGAGTGAGCCCGGAGCGGGCGGCCGAATTGTTGGCGCAATCGGGGCAAAGCGTCAAGACGGCCATTGTGATGGGGCTGCTGGGATTGGACCGGTTGGCGGCCGAAGCGCGGCTGGCAGAGGCGACGGGGAGCGTTTCATTGGCCCTGCACGGGAAATCAAAATCCTGAATCCCGAAATTGAAGGCACAAGTTGCGCACGATCCAGCGTGTTATTAGAGCCTTGCCGTGTGGAAATCGAACTCAGCCGAAGTTGGTGTCGTGACAGGCAACTCTATGAACCTCTGAGGAATGCTGGAGCAACTTCGGGATTCAGGATAATAAAGACTCATGGATAAATTTGTCATTCAGGGCGGCGTGCCGCTGGAGGGAGAAGTTGCCATCAGCGGGGCGAAGAATTCGGCTCTGCCGGTATTGGCGGCGTGCCTGCTGACCAGAGATGAAGTGCGGCTATCCCGGATACCCGCGGTGCGCGACATCGGCACGATGGAAAAACTGCTGGGTTACATTGGCGCCTCAGTGGAGATTTCCGGCGATCGGGTTACGGTGAACGCCGGCGGCTTGGAAAATCCGGAGGCGCCTTACGATCTCGTCAAGACCATGCGCGCTTCGAGCCTGGTGCTGGGTCCGCTGGTCGGCCGGACCGGGCGGGCGCGTGTTTCCATGCCCGGCGGGTGCGCGATAGGAGCGCGGCCGATCAACCTGCATGTCCAGGCGCTGGAGCAACTGGGCGCGGCCATAACCCAATCCCACGGATATGTGGAAGCGGTGGCGCCGGATGGTTTGCGGGGAGCGCCGATCCATTTCGACCGGATCACGGTCACGGGGACCGAAGACGTATTGATGGCTGCAGTGCTGGCCCAGGGCGAGACGGTAATCACCAACGCCGCGCGGGAGCCGGAAGTGCAGGATTTGGCGGCGATGTTGCAGAAAATGGGCGCCTGGATTGAGGGCGCGGGGACGCCGACGATTCGGGTGCGGGGAGTGGGCGAGTTGCGTGGCTGCCAGCATACCATAATTCCGGATCGCATCGAAGCAGGCACTTTCCTGGTGGCTGGCGCAATGACGGGAGGGGAAGTGGTGGTCTCCGGTTGCGAGCCTGTTCACGTGGACGCGCTGGTCGGAAAGATCCGCGAGAGTGGGGCAACGGTTGTGCCGGTTGGGACGCAAGCCCTTCGCGTAAAGGGGAATGGACGCTTGAAGGCCGTGGACATGACAACCGAGGAGTATCCGGGGTTTGCCACCGATCTGCAGGCCCAGTACATGGCCATGATGTGTATTGCCGAGGGAACTTCGTTAGTCACCGAGACCATCTTTGAGAACCGGTTTATGCACGTGCAGGAGTTGGCACGCATGGGCGCCAATATCCGGTTGGATGGGCGGACCGCTACGGTGAACGGTGTGGAGAGCCTGATGGGGGCGGAGGTGATCGCCTCGGACCTGCGGGCCAGCGCGTCACTGGTGCTGGCAGGTCTGGTTGCGCGGGGGCGGACGGAGCTGGACCGGGTATATCACATCGATCGGGGTTACGAAAAAATCGAGGCCAAACTTCTGGGGTTGGGAGCGCGGATAGAAAGGGTGAGTTGAAATGAAACTACACAAGCCGGGGTTTCTGGCCCTGGTAGCCGACGCCAAGACACGCGTCAAGGAGATTGATATTACGCGGTATCGGGAAATGGTGGAAGCTAAGACGCCGATGGTATTGGTGGATGTCCGCGAAGACAACGAGTGGAACGCGGGACATGCGTCCGGGGCGGTTCATTTGGGAAAAGGCATCATCGAGCGGGATATTGAGGCGGCCATCCCGGATCCGGCGACGCCCCTGGTGCTGTATTGCGGCGGAGGATACCGTTCCGCTCTGGCGGCGGATGTTTTGCAGAAGATGGGGTACATGAACGTGGCTTCGCTGGACGGTGGTTGGGGGGCCTACCAAACGGCGGGGCTACCGGTCGAGAAGTAATCCGGCACTTTCAGAACCGGATGAAGCCTTCGGCGGTGAAATAGAAAAAAGCGGCCAGCACGCCGTACTCGCAGAATTTGATGGCGCGTGTGAAATTGGGGCTCATGAACTCGAATCGAAGCAGGCCGCCGAGAGCCAATCCCACATAAACCAGATAGGGGGGGAATCGTTCGTCGAGACTGGCGGCGTAGCCGACCATGCCGAAATAGAAGATCAGCGGGAAATTGCTGTCGAGCCAGTTGCGCGTGCGAATGTAAATGACGATCAGCGTGCAAGCGAGCACAACCATCGCGGTGATACCGTCGGGCGAGCTATTCAGTTGCACGCCGCCCCCGAAAACGAAAACGGCCAGGTTCGCTGGAAGGCGAGGAACTGGCCGTCAATTGGGACGAACTTACCAGGCATCGTTGTACAAATCGGGAGAGACGCCTCTGTCGGAAAGGCTAAAGGCTAAAGCTAAGCCCGGCCATCACGGCGAAGTCCTGCACCCAGCCACTGATCTTCGATCCGGCTGCGGGGGCAATTACGTTCTTCGGGAACGGCGAGATGTAGTCGTGAATGTCTAGCCGCAGTTGTGTGGAGCGGGTGAGATTGAATTTGACACCGCCACCGACTGAAAGAACGGGCTCGAGCTGGCTGGTCTGCGTGAGAAAAGCCAGGTTCTGGAGGGGTTGGACGTCGGACTGCGCTCCGGATCCGGTATACAACTTGACTCCCGCGCCAGCCGCCAAGAAGGGCCGGATGGTGGCTTCGCTGGAGGTGAGATTCAACAAGAAGTCGTAGTGGACGGCACTGGAATGCCCGGCAAAAGAAGTTGAGGTACCTCCGGAAGACAGCCTGAGACCGGCGTCCTCGAAATCGTAGCGCAACTCGCCTCCTAGCATGCGGCCGGTACTGTGTCCTAACCAGGCGCTGACATTGAAGCCGTTGGCGAAACCGGTATTGCCGCTGACGCCAGCGTTTTGAACCGATTGCGAAGTGAAGAAACTACCGCCAGCGCCCGCTCCGACTTCCCAGCTTTGTGCCGGGAGGACGGGTGCCATGACGGCGATCAAAAAAAACGTTACGACCGCAAAATGTTTCATGGTTTTACCATTCTATTGTACAACTCGGATTGGAATACTAGTAGAAATCGATCCCTGAGCAATCTTCAAGGGAATCGAAAGACCTAAAGGAACGTTGTTAGGAACCTTAACGTTGATTTGATTCACTCCGATCTCACCCGGCGCGAGGCCGGCGTAGAGAACGGACAAATTGGCGGAGCCAAGCGTCACCACTGGCACGGTCAGAGCCGATGACAACGGGTTCGATGGCGAGGGCATGCCGGTCTGGCCGGCTGGAGCTGTCTGACCGAGACCGGTAGCGTATATGATGAGCACGTCGCCGGGATGGACAGGATTCGAGCCGGTAACCATTTGTCCATTAGAATTCCGGACGATGGTCGCGACCGGCGAATCGAGACCAGGCAATGTGGCGCTAAAGACGCTCGGAGCGTTGGGCAGAACGGTCGTGTTGTAGTTATCGCTCACGCCGCCCGGAGTCCGGAGGGTCACGGTAACGTTCCCGTCAATGGAGAATGGCATCTGAGCATTGATCTGGTTGGGCGATACAAACAGAATCGGGATCGGAAGCCCATTCACGGTCAGGCAGCTATTGGCGACCGCGGTGGGTAACGGGATCTGAGAGGTAGCCAGATTTATCGGACTTAAATCCTGTCCGTAAATCGAGATCAAGCCTCCCGGAGCGATATTGGGGCTCCCGTCTGCGGCGTTGACTACGTTGCTGAGAACCGGTATGGCGGTTGCGGCGGCATAGGTCCACGGCAAGATGGTAAAGCCGGAGACGGTAAGATTGACGATCGTGTTGCGGTTATAGAGAGGCGCCAAGGTCCGCGTGAAGGCGGCGCCGGTCGTACCCAGAAGGGGCGCTTCCACCATGGCGGTGGCTTGACTCACGGAGGGCGCGGAGGTCCTGGAGCTCAAGTCGAGGCTTTCAATGTTGCCGGGAGAACTGCTAATGCTGCTGGCGACGCCAGCGGCGCTGCTGCTGGGCGTGGTCGTCCGATAACCAAACTGATCGACAAAGGCGAACCCAGAAGGCGCGCCGGTTCCGGACTCGAATTGACCGATGGACACCAGCGAGGCATCGAGGAGATTGTTGCCGACGACATATTGATTGAAGCTGGAGGCGGCATAGGACCCGTTGAGGGTGGTGTAGTCTTTTCGGGAGACGGTAAACGTGCCGGTATTGGCGTCATACAACATGACGCTGCCGTCGGCGCCGGCCATGAAAATCGAAGAGCCGTTGGGTGAAGCGGTGAGAACCGAATTCAAGTTAACCTTGTTTTGGTACACGCCAAGGCTGGGCAGCTTGGTGCTCGTACCGCTTTGCAGGTCGATGCGATGTATGGAGGGATCACCGCCGGCTGCGCTACGCGTGACAGCCAAAATCGCGTTGGCGGACGCGGCCACGGACTGGACGTAGTCGCCGCCCGACATGCGAACAACGCTGGCCAGTTGCAAGGCGGTTAAGTCGAAGACATAGAGGTAGTGGGAATTGTCGCAGCCCACCAGCAGGTAGTTCCCGTCAAAGGTGATCGCCATCCCCTTGGGCGTGTTTCCGGTTCTTAGGGTAGCCAGAAGGCTGTTGTTGCCCCCGTCGTAGACCAGCACCTGATTTTGATCCTGGCGCAGTATATAGAAGCGGTTGCGTCCCGGGTCGGGCAGAAGATCGACCAGCGTCCCGGGGATATCGACGAAGGTTCCGCGTTGCGAAGGATCCTGTGAATTGATCAGCACCCGGACGGTGTTGGGGATGTTGACGGCTTGAGCGGATTGGAGCGTCAATGTAGCCGTCACCGTGCCCTTCTGGTTGGCAAAGACGTTGGGGTCGACGGACACGGAGATCGTGGCCGGGGTGACACCGGAAGACGGGTTGACACTGAGTCCGGCGGTGTTGCTGGAGATACTAAACGCCGTATTCCCGCCGCCCGGATCGATGACGGTCAAAGTCTGGGTGGCGACCTGGCGGTCGCAGAAGTTTCCGCGAAAGACGACGTCGGGTTGGGCTGGCTGAACCCGGTGTGCCTGATTGATCGAACCGACCGGAAGCACGAGAACACCGCTGTCGGAGATGGCAAACATCGTCATGTTGTCGCTGGTGAGCGCACTCTTGCCGGCCAGGTTCTCCGGGAGAAGAATTTGATCGACGACCGCGAGGTTATCGGAAGCCACCATCTGCATGGTCGGCGGTCCAGTAAAGGTGGTGCCTGAGCTGTTCGCCTTTGTGGCTACCTGGGCGTAGATCAGGTTGCGCGAGGAGTCAATTTGAGTGCTCCCGACACTCAGGAGTCCCGTCGCATTGCCGAACTGCGAGATATTGTAGAACTGTGTGTCCTCGAGCGCCCAGCCGGCGGTCCAGTAAGTGCCGTCCTGGCTCACGCTGACTACGCGCGGACCCAGCGGCGGGCTGGCCGTGTACAATTCTCCAGTCAGCGACTGGGTAGTGACGTCATAGCGAAACTGGATCGCGTCGCCGAGACCGTAGATGGTCAGTCCGTCGCCGGATGCGTTCACCGACGCAGCCACAATGCTCGGTGGAAACGTGGCCGGGGGCTGGGGCAGCGTCTTGGCGACCAGTCCGGTAATAGTCTGCAACTCCGTGGTGGTACCAAGCACGGGATCAAATAGCAAGAAATCCGTGGTGGTGACGATCAGGGCTTTGCCATCGATACCGAAGGCGACGCCGAGCGGCGGCGCCCCGAGAGTGAAGACTTGCTGCGTATTGGCATTGAGATCGATGACCGTCAACGCATTCGATGGAGTGGCAGGCGCGGCATTGTTGCCAAAGTGCGCCACCAGCAGAAATCGATCGTCGGGCGACACCGCCAATGCACTGGGCTGAGGAGCAACGTTGATCGATGTTTGGATCGAGTGGTTTGACAGAGAGACTACTTCAATCCGATTGGCTGTGAAATTGGCGACGTACAATACTCCCCGAGGCTCGTCCAGCGCCAAATCGGCCGCGTGCCCTCCGATGGCGATTACCGTGCCAAATGTTCCGCCCCACAGTGCCGCTCCGAAACCGAGCACGATCGTGATTTTCCACCAAAAAGCTTTAATCATACCTTTACTCCAAGACCTGACCTTCCTTTAACCCAAAGCTGACCTTTTACTGCCGAGACTGACCTCTTAGTGATCGAGCTTTACTCCAGAAGCTTCACTCGAACCCGAGCCTCGCTTCCGTGCTCGCGGGCCTTTCTCGCTAAACCGATCGCCGACCAAAGTGTGCGCGGGAGGCTCGAAGGGCAGGTCCGCGCCTCCCGCGGACAAAATGTTAGTCGGCGTTACTTTTCTTGCGCCGCAGTACGATCAATCCGAGAAACAAGACCGAAAGCACCGCACAAACGATACGAACTATCGAACTATCCATCGTTTTTCCTCTCCTTTCCCTCTAGAGAATCTCTATTCGCTACATGCTGTTCATCGCTACATGTTGTTCATCATGGGGAGCAACTCCCGCATGATTTTCATGACGACCGGACCAACGGTGACCACAAACAAGGACGGCAAAATGCAGAAAAAGATCGGGAAGACCAGCTTGACACCCAATTTGGCGGCTTTCTCTTCGGCGATCTGTCTGGCTTGCACACGCATATAATCGGCATGAGCGCGCAAACTCTGTGCAATGCCGGTGCCGAATCTGTCGGCTTGAATGAGGACTGCGACAAGTTTTTTGAGATCCTCGACCGCCGTGCGATCGGCGAGGTTGCGTAATGCCTCGGATCGCCGCTTGCCGGCCTTCAATTCGAGATTCACAATGGCGAACTCTTCACTCACTTCCGGATGGGCGTGCTCCAGTTCCTTGGACACTTGCAGGATCGCTTGATCGAGGCCCAGCCCCGACTCCACGCAGACGACCAATAAATCCAGGGCATTCGCCAACCCGCGCTGGATCTCTTTCTGACGGCGCTTGGCTTTCATCCGGACCCATTCGTTGGGGCCAAAGAAACCCGCCGCTCCGGCGCCGAAAATGGCCATGATCTTGTTGCTCTGATCGGCGCTCGACTGCATGGCGGCTATAATCGCGAGCAGCGGAAATGTCACGCCAAGAACGGCTTTCGCGCCATAGAGAAGTTTCAAGGCGTTGGGCGTCCGATAGCCGGCGCGAATCAGGCGCCGCTGCATCACGTTAACGTCTTTCGGCGAGGCCGGCACCAGCGTCCCCAGCCGCTTGACAATATCGTGGAATACCAAGCTGGGGTGGGCCGGAGTAACTTCCTGATGTTCGATGCTCGCCCCAGTAACGCGTTCCATCGCCTCCTTGGGGCGAACGTAGAGCTTCATGCCCAGATACGAAGCTCCCACCGCCAGGCCGACAAAGATCAGAAAGCTAAACAGGAGTGGCATAAGTTAAATCTCGATCTTCACGATCTGCTGGATGACCAGATAGCCGATGAGTTGTAACCCGATCGCGCAGCCCATCATGATGTGTCCGACGTCGTCCGTGAAGAAAAACTTCACATAGTCGGGATTCACGTAGAACATGATGACCGCGACACCCATGGGAATACAGGTCAGCGCAAGTCCGGTCATACGTCCATGGGCGCTGATGGCCCGAATGCGGCCGCGCAGTTTAAAGCGTTCGCGAATCACGTAGGCGAGCTTGTCAAGAATTTCGGCAAGATTACCGCCGGTGCGCTTTTGCAGCAGGACCGCGGAAACAAAGAAGTGGACGTCGAGCAGCGGTATGCGTTTGGCCAGTTTTTGCAGCGCGACCTCAAGCGGAAGTCCGAGATTGTGTTCCTCGAACGTGCGCCGGAATTCTCCGGCCAGCGGCTCCTGAAACTCGCGGTGAATCATTTCCAGGGAAACAGAAAAGGCGTGCCCGGCACGCATGGAACGGGAAACAAACTCCAGGCTGTCGGGAAACAGTTCCTCGAAGCGGTGCAAGCGGGATTTGCGCGCCCGCCAAACGTATCCGATGGGAAGGAAGAGCGAGACTGCGCCGACCAGGTAACAAATTTGCCGGTAGCCTCCGGGAAGAAACACATAGGAGATAAAGAAGCCCGCCGCCCCGGCCAGGAAACATATATTTACCAGCTTGGTCGGCGTCCATTTCAAACCAGCGGACTCGAGGAAGTTGTGGAGTTTGGCCTGTAGTTGAAATTTCTGCACGACCCGCGCCGCAATTCCGGTCTTGGTGTCGTCCTGCAACAGAGAAGCTGGCTGGTCGGACTTCTTCTCCTTCTTGGGCTTGGTAGTTCCGAGGAGACGCGTTTTGAGGCGATCGACGTCGGCGTGCCGGGAGGCGTTGAAGAATACATACCAGACGGCAAAAAAGCAGATCCAGATTCCGAGAAATAATAATATGAAGAAGCCCATCCGTTCAAACCTCGACCACTTCGTCGAAAAGATCCGGCCGCAGCCGGATGCCCGCGGAAAGAAATTTTTCGTAAAACTTAGGCCGGATTCCGGTGGCGGCAAACCGGCCAACCACGTGCCCGTCGGCATTGAGCCCGCGTTTCTCGAAGACGTAGATGTCCTGGAGCGTTACGACTTCCCCTTCCATCCCCGTGACCTCGGTGATATTGATGACGCGCCGCGAGCCATCGCTCATGCGGGAGGCTTGCACCAGGACGTGGACGGCGCTCGCGATCTGCTGGCGGACCGAGGTAAGCTGCATATTCGAGTTGGCCAGCGATACCATCACTTCCAGCCGGGACACGGCGTCGCGTGGCGTATTGGCGTGAACGGTGGTGAGAGATCCGTCGTGGCCGGTGTTCATGGCTTGCAACATGTCCAAAGCCTCCTCGCCGCGGACTTCGCCGACGACGATGCGGTCCGGACGCATACGCAGACTGTTCATGAGCAACTCGCGCTGCCGCACCGCTCCATGACCCTCGAGATTGGGAGGCCGCGTCTCCAGCCGGACCACGTGCGGCTGCTTCAGCTGCAACTCGGCCGCGTCTTCAATCGTGACGATGCGTTCCTTGGGAGAAATGAAGGCTGACAGAGCGTTGAGCAGAGTGGTCTTACCGGCGCCGGTACCGCCGGAGATGATAATGTTCAAGCGGGCTTTGACGCAGGCTTCGAGCAGTTCCATCATGCCGGGAGTCATGGCCCGGCGGTCCACCAGGTCCGGGGGCATCAGCTTATCGGTGCTGAAACGGCGAATGGAGAGCAACGGCCCGTCCACGGCCAGCGGCGGAATGATGGCGTTTACGCGCGATCCGTCGCTGAGGCGGGCGTCGACCATGGGCGTGGATTCATCCACGCGGCGGCCCACCTGCGAAACGATCTTGTCGATGATGCGCAGCAGGTGTTGATCGTCCCGAAAGGTCACGCTGGTTTGTTCCAGAAGACCTTTGCGCTCGACGTAGACCTGCTTGTGCGTGTTCACCAAAATATCGGAGATGGTGGGATCCTGCAGTAGCGGCTCAAGCGGCCCCAGGCCAAAGACCTCGTCCAGAACTTCATCGCAGATTTGCTGCTTCTCGACGGAACTGAGAAGTGTTGGTTCGCTGTCGATCAGCGTGATTAGCGCCTGGCGCACTTCGCTGCGCACCCGCTGGTTGTCAATGGTGGCGAGGGCTTCAAGATTGATCTTGTCGACCAACTTGCGATGTAAGGTGAACTTCAGTTCCTGGTACTCGGGCTTGAGGCTGGCTTTGGACCGGTTGCCATTTTTCAGCAGCCGCTGCTCCCAGCTGATTTGTTGCGAAGATCGGGGTTCAAGATTCGGAAACATAGGAATCGATTACGCGTAGGACAGTTGCGCTTTGCCCTCCGCCAGGCCTGATTTCTTGGCGCTTGCCGGCGAATTGGGCGCAGTCAGCTTACCGGCCAGGGCTTCGACGGCTTTGCCCAACTCTGAATGTGGATCCACCGGCTGGCCTAAGGTGACAGCGCGATGCAGGGAAAAATAGTCGTTCGGGAATCGAGAGTGCACGGCGCAGTTGAAGAGCTTCTCGATATCGGATACCGCAATCTCATCGCGCTTGTTGATCCGATTCATCAGAATCTGAAAGCGTTCCCGGGGGAACCCGAGTTGATTTAGGAGATTGACCGCTTTCCGGGCCAGGTGAAGGCTGGGTAGCTCGGAAGTCGTGATCAGGAATGCCTGATCCGCCTCGGAGATCGCCATCAGACTCAGGCGCTGAAACACGACCGGCACATCGATGATGATCCAGTCGTAGTTCTGGCGGGCAAACTCGAAAACGGCGTGCAGCCGCGCGGTATCGATGTTGGCCGCAAAAGGAGTGTCCGGGGCCGAGAGTACATCGACGCCGTCATAGCTGGCCACGAGCGTAGCCCAAAGTCCTTCATGCAGCTGATCGGCGGCTTGGAGTGCGTCGAGAACGGAGCGGCTGTGATTCAGCTTCAGGTAGAACCCGATCATGCCTCCCATGACGTCAAAATCCGCCAGCAGGACGCGCTTCTGCGTGGCGCGCTTCAAAGCGAACGCGGTTTGCGCGGCGAGGGTGGAGGAGCCAGCGCCAGGCTTGGCGCTGCTGAAAACGGTCAGGTAACCTTGTTCATGCTCGCAGACTTCGTCCGGCTGCAGCATGCGCCGCAGACGTTCGGCCGCGGCGGTCTGGGTGGCGATCTCGAACGGAGCTGGAAGAAACTCGCCTGCGCCCGCACGCAACGAGCGCAGGATGGCATCCGCGTTATTCTCGTGATGAATACCGATCACCTGGAGTTGAGCGTCCAAGGCACAACAGGCGCGGATGATTTCGCAACTGGCGTCCAGGTCGCTCACCACGTCGATGAACACCACGTCGGGCTTGGCTTGGCGCAGCCGCATCTCGAGCGGCTGCGCGGCCGGGTAGGCCTTCAATTCGCTGATCACCTCGAAAACCTGGGCCTGTTCCACGGCGTGCAAAAACTGCTGAGCCAGATCGCGATGCGGGGCGATCAGTAACGCCGTCAGCTGTGGTCCTTTGGTTCTCATACCGGTTCTCTTACTCAAGCGTTCGTGAGACTAGCCTTTCGTCTTGTGGGCGCCCTTGGGCTTCTCATCCAGTTCGAGGAGAAAATCTTTGGGCATGGCAATGGTCGGCTTGGCTTCGCCGGGTGCGACCGGGACGGTGAATTCCGGCGTCACGGTGACGATCAACTCGCTGTTGGTCCGGTTGAGGTTGCGGCTCTTGAAGAGCGCGCCGATCACCGGAATATTGCCGATGCCGGGAATCTTCGCCCAGGAATCGGTCACCCGGTTGTCGAGCAATCCGGCGATCACGAAGCTCTGTCCCTCTCCGAGTTCAATGGTCGTCTCCATCCTCTTGGTGGCCAGCGCGGGAATGGTGAAGCCATTCAATGTGACGGCGTGACCGTAATCGAGATCGGAGACTTCGGGTTTTACGTGCAGGCGGATGGTGTTGTTCCCGGTGATGACCGGAGTGAAGGAAAGACGCACGCCGAATTCCCGGTACTGCACGGTCACGGCGCCGGAGTTGGCGCCGCCTTGCAGCACTGGAACCGGAAATTCACCGCCGACCACGAAGCTTGCCTCGGTGTTATTGGCGGTGATCAGATTGGGTTCGGCCAGAATCTGCACCAGGCTCTTCGACTCCAGGGCACTGATGAGCGCCGCCAAATTCAGATCGGGACGGAAGGCGAAGATGTTCAACGCATTGGTGACCGACAGGGTGGTTGGACTGCCGCCGGTTCCGGGGGTCACGCTACCCCCGTTGGTTTGACCGGTGGTGACGCTGCCGATGGTATTAGTTGCGCCCGTCGAGAGCAGATTGACGGCAAAACTCGTGGCTGCGCTACGATCCAGTTCGGCGAATTTCACGCGCAGTAAAATCTGTCGTTCAATCGGGCCTGGCGCGACCTGCAAGTTGTTTACGATCGTTTTTGCGAAGGAGGCCGAGATCGCCGTGGCGCGGTCGGCGGTGTCCTTGCTGCCCACGTGGCCGTTGAGCGCGATGGAATCCCGCGAGGTGATGACGGTGATTTCGTCCTTGGGGAAGGTTTCGCGCAACATCCGGCGCAGCGGTTCCAGATTTTGATCGACCGTAATGTTGTAGAAATTCCGCTGTCCCGTCTTGCTCCACACGACCAGGGTGACGGTCCCCAGCGATTTCCCATGCAGCAGGATTTCTCTCGTAGTCACGGGGGATGCATCCACGATATCGGCGTTGCTGGTCGAAATGCGGGCTACATCGGTTGGATAATCGATGACTATGCTCTTGCCCAGGCTGAGGCGAACCTCCTCCGGCCCCGACTGTCCCAATGCCAGGACGAGCCCGCCCAACGCGGTACAAAACAAAAAGCGAATAACTTGTTTGGTCATGTCTGATTACCTTCCCGTTCCGCGGCCGCTCCCGACCACTTCCACAGTCTTTGTCGTCCCTCGAATGACCACCACCTGATCGGGCGGGGGCGGGGGCGGAGGCGGAGGCGGCGAGGCGACCGCGACCGCCCGGGCTCGCGGTTGATCTTCGTCGCTGCCGCTGTGGTTCATATCCCGGCCTTTGCCGCCGTACAGCTCGGTCAACTGAGCGCCCTTGGTTTTTTCGACAGTTTGATCGCTCGCGTTGCGCAGGATCAACTGAATGTGCCCTTCGCTGTTGGCGAGCGTGAGCAGTTCCGCTTGTTCCGGCGATGCCAGCAACGTGACGGTGGGCGCTTGAATGGCCGCGCCGCGCGAGTCCGCCTGGATGGAGGTTCCGGCCGACAGGACCATGATGTTTTGCAGCGTGGTGCGCGTTACGGTGAGCAAGTCCGTCTTGGGTGGATGTCCGGTCACGAGTACGTCGACCCGCATACCCGGCAACACGAAGCCGGATACGCCGGTGACATCATTGACCCGCACCGTGACGGCGCGCATTCCGACCGGAATGATCGGCGCCAGTCCCAAGCCGCTGCCGCGAGCCGCCAGACGTCCCTCGAGCAGAGCCTCGTCCTGTAAGATCGGACTGGTGACGGGCCGGTCGTAGACTTCCTCCGGCTTCGAAAAGCCGTTTTTGGGGAACGCGGAAACCGCGATCTTAACTAGCTTGATGTCCTGAGGCTTTATCGTTGTCCCCACCCCAAGTGGCCGCGCCGCGGTCACCAGATCCCTAGTGGTGTCGTTTTGCTCAGCTTTCTTAGGTGTACTCGCGCGGGCTGTCATCTGATAGAACACCATCGAGATGACCAGCGCCAGCAACAGACTCGCACCCAGAACCGTTAGTACTCGTCGATCCATATAGCCTTTCCTTGGGCCATCTGCCCGCCTCTTGCCTTGCGGCCTAAAAACTAACTCACTCGGCTTTTCAGCCTTATTCCTGCGGCTCTAACCAGCCTTTTGACTCACGCACAACTCACAACAGCGACTCACACTCGGGTTGGGCTAACCTAACTTGATTCGGCTAACCTAACTTGATTCGGCCAACTCCGGGCCTAACCCTTGGGCACCAGACTCAGCCATACGCCAGCAGCGATCGCAGGAGCGTACGGAATCGAATCCGCCTGCTTCCCCTCCACCGAACCCTTAGCTGCGTCCTGCTTGCCGAACAAACCTCGAATCCAGCGGCCGGCCAAGTAGAGAACCGCGAACACCCCGCCAGCGGCAGCGGTCCACAGCGCCGCTTCCAATACCTTCCAGCCCCCCAGCAACGCTCCAAATCCAGTCATCAGCTTGATGTCTCCGCCACCCATCCCTCCGAGCAGATAAAAGACGAGAAAAACCGCGAAACCGGCGGCGGCCCCAACCAAGGCTGAGCCCAGCCCCTGCCAGCCGTGAAGCCAAGTCTGCAACCCGATGCCGCTGGCGAAGGCCAAAGACGGAATCCAGTTGGATATCTGCCGCCGGGCGACATCCTCAACCACGGCCGCGGTTCCCACCGCCAAGGCAATCAATACTTGCGCGGTCATGCCTGGCCCACCTTCTTTTCGGAACGTTCCGCGCGGCGGGCATCGGGCGCAGACAAACGGTCATCGGGCGCAAACAATAGCGGGGCCAGGAATCCGGCCTCGAGAGCGAACTGGGCCAGCGGCTTTCCCGAAGGTAAGCGCCATACTGCCGCATCACCGATTCTCGATAAGATCGGCTTCGGCGACGTATGGACTGACGCCACGGCCGATCCCGAAATCCTCAACTTTCTCGACGATCCATTAGGTGAAATGCGGTCTTTCATACGGACTCGGCTCCCTGTTTATTAACTTCGACCGACCGGGAGGTTTTCATTAGCGCTCCGTAGGGTTTTCTTTAGTACGGGACACCAGTCCGGACTGGACCGTGGCCGTCGTCCGGGCCGCTTTTCTGACAAACAGCAAAGCCTGGCCATCATCCCGAACCAGTTGCCAGCGGGGTTCCTGTTTGAGCAAATTGGACAGCGGCCACGCGGCCGGCACGAGTGCCACGTCGAAGCGGTGCTTAGCGAGAATTTCATCCCAATCCCAAGCCCCCTGTAGCAGGCGGAAATAGTCGTTGCCGAACTCCGAGCCATAGAAATCACTGCGCCCATCAATGAAAACCTTCAGTCTCGGCGTGTAATGGAAGATCAGGTAGTCTCCCCATTGATCGGTGGTAAGCAGGCGGCCGGAGGCCAGCACGGACTGCTGTTCTTGGATCAGCTTTATCGGAAAAAGCTCACTGGGAAAGTCCGTTGGCCAGGAAATCTGTGGCAGGAGGGACAGTACTACTAACGCCGCCACGGGCCAGATGGTTATTCGGCTAAAACTAGGGACTAAATCCCTGCCAAGCTCATAGAAAATCCTCGGAAGGAAAGTCTTTTGCCGTCCCTTAATCCAGCCGGCCCACAGCAAGCTGACTTCAGAGGCGATCAACGGGCCGGCTAGGCCGGCATATAGCGGCGCATGCCGCAGGCTAGTGAGCGCGGAGTGTCCCAGAAACAAGATCCATAGACATCCCGTCACATTGCGTTTTTGCAAAAGCCAACCGGACAGAAATACTCCAGCTAGAAGAAGCACTTCAAACTGCGTCTCCCCCTCGGTACGAAAAGTGGGCGCTTCAAACTCCTGAATGTGGTTTCGAATCCAGTCCGATTGGAGGTAGGCCAGAATGTGGCGGTGCAGCTCGATCCCGTAGGGGTTCAATAAAGTAGCGGCGCTACAAGCGGCGGTCACGGCGCTATAGCGCCAAACCGAACTCCAGGCGCGTACGCCCAACCAGGCCTCCGCCGCCGAGCCGGCCACCAGCAAAACCAGGCAGGCGATGAGGATCGCCCAGCCGCCATGCAGATTCGTCCAGAGCACAGTCAATGGAACGAGGAGCCAGACCCGGCTCGAAGCGCGCCGGCGATCGGCCTCGATCAACCAAATACTGAGAGGCAGAAACAGCAAAGTGAAGACATGCGGCCGCGCCAGAAAGTGCATGGTGGAAGCCCCGACCGTCAGCAGCACGGCGAGACCGGCCACCATGGGGTTGGCGCCGCGCCAGATCGCGAAGCGCAAAATCACTCCCGAGAACGCCGCGATCACGATTCCGGTAAACAGCAACAAAGCCTTGAAGCCGGCGGCGTGAAACAGCCAGGCAAATAGCACGTCGGAGAGCCATTCCCAAGCGAACCAGGGCGCGCCGGCCTTGGAAAAAGAAAAGAGATCCTGGGTGGGCACGTGGCCGTGGGCGAGAATCCATTCGCCGGTGCGAATGTGCCATCCGGTGTCGCCGTCGGCCAGCAGCACTCTCCAGCCAGCGGGGCCGGCGAGGAAGAGCCAGACAAAGACGGCCACCATCAGAAAATCGGTTAACGACGGCACCAACGCCCGCCCCCAGCGAGTGGAAAGGGCGCGCGAGAAGCCAGTGGAACGCGACCCGAGACCGGGAGCGGAGATGGCTTGTGGTGAGGTGACCAGGGAGACTCCGTGTTTTAGAAATCAGAAAGCATGCAGGAGCAAATCAACCGAAACTCCCAATTTCTCTCCAATTTCTAATTTCAATTTCTACACTTCAACTTCAGATCGACTCGGTTCGGCGCTGGCTTTAGAGTCGCTCGACGGCGTGGTGCCCGATGCGGAACCGAGCGATGCGGAACCGAGCGATGCGGAACCGATCGATGTGGAGCTGAGAGATGTGGAACCGATCGACGCCGAACTGATCGACGCCGCGCTAGAGGAGTCCAGGTCCGCCGAAACTTTGATCCCGGGCAGATTGCGGCCGTGCGCGGCGAGAGCGAAGCGGTCTTTCATGCCAGTCTTCTCGAAGATGTGCATCAGGTGAACTTTTACCGTTCCCGGCGTAATGCCCAGTTTTTCGGCGATCTGCTTATTCTTCAGGCCGCCGCAGATCAACAGCACCACCTCGCGTTCGCGCGCCGTGAGCCGGGAGGCCTCCCGCCGATGCAGAAACCCGACGATCTGGGACGAATCCTCCATCCAGACGCGGCCAGCGCTCACCTCGCGGAGACAATCGAGCAAGGCGGCGACCGGCGCTGTTTTCTTCACCACGCCCCGCAGGCCGACCTGTACGGCATGCAAGGCGTCTGCTTCGGAAACGTCGGTGGTCCACAAAACGGGGTAGCAAGTTGGCTCAGTATTCTTGAGCAGGTTAACGAAGCGGGAGATCGAGTTCATGCCCGCGTTCTGATCCGTGAGCAACACGCGCGGTTGCAGAGTCCGGACGGCTTCGGTGGCCTCACTCAGCCTGGTAACCCAGCCGCGAAGTTCGAACTCCGGGTGGCCGGCAAATACTTTTTGCAGCCCTTCCACGACGATAGGTTGGGCTTCGGAAACGAGGACAGGGATGCGCTCCACTACTGCATAGTTCGGCGGCTTACATCCCCGCAGTAGGTACTAAGGTTTTTTCCATGAGCGCGCTGTATCGAACCGGGCCCGTACTGAGACCCGCAAGATCCAAAAGCACTTAATGGGCGCCTGGCAACTAGGTTCTCGAGCCTCGCACGCGCTCAGAGAACGCCGCCGAAAATGTCCCCCATCCGCATCCGGCGCATCGGTTAAACATGGCGTCAAAAGTAACTCCGAGTGGCCGCTTGCCGACGCGCGCGGTTCCATAACAGAGCCGCGACCTGAGGGAGCGGATGCGCAAGCACTTCTGACGCTATGTTTAGCACTCAAACAGGTTCAAGTCCGGCGCCGGTTCCACGATAAGGCATTTGTGAGCCGGTTTGTAAATGATGCGATGCACCTGCTGCGGGCTGCCGAGCAAGCCACCCAGGCGGGCAACGCCCCGACCGATTTTACGATCCTCATTTCCCCCGAAGGCGGCATTCACATGATTGCCGATTCCGACTGGCCGCTCGATTCGCTGCAATCTCATCACGGCGCCCGCACCGCCTATCGGGTCAGCGAGCATTGCTCCAAGGTTCGTGTCGAGGGACGTGAGGGCGGCCGGACCTGTGTTTTCGAGACTGAGTCTCCCGAGCGCGCGGCGCGCATTCTGCTCGGTCAGACGCCGCGCCGGGCTTTAGCCGCTTGACTCGCTAAACTGGCGTCAAAAGTACTAGCGATTGACCGCTTGCTGACGGTCGCGGTTCCGTAACAGAACCGCGACCGTGAGGGAGCGGATGCTATCCTCGCTAACCAACAATCAACGCTCCGCCGCCAGAAACCGCCCGATGTTCTCGTTCAAAAACTTGGCGTCCGTTGGATTGCTGGCGGCCCCAGCCGTGTGCCCCCAGAGAGACGGGATCGGCTGGTAAGTCACTTTGGGAATGAACTGAGCCTCATAGCGCGCGTCGCCGATGGGAAAGTACAAATCCGTCGCTGACGGCATGTACAGAATCGGAGCTTTGATCGAGCGCAGCGCCTTGGCCACATCTCCTCCGAATCCCGGCGTCGAACCCACATCATGACGCTCCCAGGTGCGCGCCTGCAGAATGTAATTGTTGGCATCGGCCTTGAATCGCGTGCGGAAACCATTCATCACCTGTTCGAAGGTAGTCCCAGGCGGCGAGTTCGTGCGCCACAATTCGTCTCTCCACCACTGCTGAGAATACAGCCACCCAGCCCAGACCATCCCGAAGGCTTCTAGTCCCTTCACCGGCGGAGAAGTGTAATCGCCGCCTTGGAAAGCCGGGTCCGCGGTGAGAGCCGCGATCTGGCCCTCCAAACGCACGATGCCGTGCGGGTAAGTTTTTGCGGTTCCGGAAGTGGCTACGATGCGGTCCGCGAAGTCCGGGTAACTCACCGCCCATTGAAAAGCCTGCTGAGCGCCCATCGAGAATCCGACAATGGCGCGCAGGTGAGCGATCTTCAACTCTTCGGTGAGCAGGCGATGAACCGCCTCGACGTTGTCGCGAATGCTGGTAACCGGAAAGCGCGGACCGTGGAACGGCTCCGGCGTATTGCTGGGCGACGAGGAATTGCCGCTGCCGAACAGCTCCGTACACACCAAGAACAGCTCCGACGGATCGAGGGCCTTTCCGGGTCCGATCAGCCACTCGTATCCATGAAAGTTCGCCATATAATGCGATGGAAGAAGGATGGCATTGCTCTTTTCCGCGTTCAAATGGCCATAAGTTCCAAAGACGACGACCGCCTTGGGCAGCGTGACGCCAGACTCAGTCCGGAAATCGGAGATGACAAATTCATGGCGTTCCCCTTGGACGGCGCTTTGCGCCATCAGGCTGGGGCAGACTAAGGCGAACAGCAAAGCTTTCATACGATTAGTCTATTTTCGCGCAGAATCCGAGCCGCCCGCTCCGGGCTGATTTCATGAATGTAGACGCCTGTTCCCAACTCGAAACCGGCGATCCGGGTCAGCCTGGGGATGATTTCCAAGCGCCAATGAAAATAGTGGAGTTCGCCGGCCTGGAGCGGGGCGGTATGCAGACCGAGGTTGTAGGCAGCCAGCCCGGTTGCCCGTTCCAGCTTCTGCAAGATGGCGTGCAGCGCTTCCGCTAAGCCAGGGCTCGACGCAAAGTGACTTGCATGGCGCTTGGGCATGAGCCAGGTCTCGAACGGAAACTTGGGAGCAGCGGGGCAAATGGCTGTGGTTGTATCGGTTTCTAGGATAATCCTTTCATCTTGCTTGAGATCTTCACAGTACAGGCAGGTTGGGCTCTCCGCTGCGCGAAGCTCTTGTTCCACCACCAGCGGAATCTTTTCCAGGGCGATCAACTGGGAATGCGGGTGAATCCGCGAAGCCCCGGCGGCTTCTCCATGGTTCTTGAAGAGGAAGCCATACTGCAAGCGTGGATCATCTCTGAACGACAGTAGCCTGGACTGATAAACCTCAAGTACTTGTTGAAGTCGGTCAACGGTGAAATCGGCGAATGAAAGGTCGTGTTCCGGCGCTTCAATGATCACCTCGTGGACTCCGTAAGCGGGTCCCTGAGGTGTCACAGCGGGGTACTTGTTGGGGAAGACCCGAATCTGCCAGGCGCCTTCTACGCTGGGGACCGTCAGCACAGCGGGAGGCGTGTCTCCTTCGTGCCCGGGGCAAAACGGGCAACGGCCGCCGGTGGTGAAGTCATTGGGCCGTTCCGAGCGGCCTTCGGCAATCAGGATCCAGCGGCCGGTGAGCGGGTCTGTGCGGAATTCAGGCACTGACTTGATTGACTTCGACAGGTGGGCTCGACAGGTCCACGCCTTCCCACCGTGCCACAACAGCCGTCGCCAGACAGTTGCCCAACAGGTTCACCGACGTCCGCGCCATGTCCATGAGCGCGTCCGCGCCGAGAATTAGCGCGACGCCGGAGATGGGAAGTCCGAAGCTGGCTAATGTACCGGACAGAATCACCAGAGAAGCCCGCGGTACGGCGGCGACGCCTTTGCTTGTTAGCATCAGAGTCAACATCATGAGCAATTGTTGGGGAAAGGGCATATGCACACCGGCGGCCTGCGCCACAAAGAGGCTCGCCAGGGAGAGATAAAGCGTGCTGCCGTCCAGATTGAAGCTGTAGCCAGTCGGCAATACAAAGCCAACAATATGTTGAGGCACGCCCATCTCCTCCATATTTTCCAAGGCCAGAGGAAGGGCTGCTTCACTGGAGGCCGTGGAAAAAGCCAGAATAAAGGGCTCACCCGCGGCGGCAATAAAACGCCTGATGGGAACACCGGCGATCAAAATTACCGAGCCGAAGACTACCACCACAAATACAATCAATGCGCCGTATAGCGTAAAGACCAGCAGGCCAAGGCTCTTGAGCACTCCGATGCCGCTGGTGCCGATGGTATGGGCCATAGCCCCGCCCACTCCCATGGGCGCCAGGTACATCACATATTTGGTGTAGCGGAACATCACCTCAGAGAGGGCTTTGCAGAATTCCACCACCGGCGCGGCTTTGATTCCGACGGACGCGCAGGCCGCGCCAAACAGGAAAGCGAAAACCACAATCTGCAGCACGTCGCCGCGCGCCATGGCGTCGATTATGCTGGCGGGAAAGGTGTGCTCCAGCGTGCCGGACAGCGAAGGCGAAGCTTTGGCGAGACCGGTTTCGGCCGCCGTTGCCGGAAGCGTGAGGCCAGCGCCAGGTTGCACCAGGTTCACTGCGCCGAGGCCCAGAAAGAGAGCGATGGTGGTGAGCACTTCAAAATAAATAATCGCCTTGAGCCCGATGCGTCCCATGGCTTTGACGCTGCCGGTGCCGGCAATGCCATAGACCAGCGTTCCGAAAATCAGCGGAGCGATGATGGATTTGATCAAGCGCAGAAAAACCTGGCTCAGCGCATTGACCCAATCGGCCTTGGCCTGATCGGGAAACAAAAAGCCGAAGGCGATGCCCGCCACCATCGCGATAAAAATCCAGCCAGTCAACGAAATTCGTTTCAACGTTCCCCCCAATGCAGCTTTTGGCGCAGCACATCAAAGAACAACGACTTGGGTGGGCGAATGAGGCTGACGCTGTTAGACGAGCTTCTACAGAGAATCCGGTCGTTTTCCATGAGCGCCACGCCGACCTGGCCGTCCACGGTGAGAAAGGCCTCGCGGTCGTGAGCCCGGCAGTTGATGGTCACCACGCTGGTGTCGGGCACAATGACCGGCCGATAGGTGAGCGTATGCGGGCAGATGGGCGTGAGGCAGAGGGCACTTACAGCGGGAAAAATGATGGGTCCTCCGGCCGAGAGAGAGTAAGCAGTGGAGCCGGTCGGTGTGGCGACAATGATGCCGTCGGCCTTGTAGTTGGCGATGTAATGGGTATCGACGTGGGTTTCGAGATCGATCATGCGGGCCAGGGAACTCTTGGCCAGGACCACGTCGTTCAACGCTTCAAAAGACTGAATGATGTAGTCCTCGCGCACCAGGTCGCAGTGCAACATCCGCCGGGGGGCAACCCGTTGCTCGCCGTGCAAAGTGCGCTCCAGCTCCGGATACAACTCGTCCAGTGTGACCGCGGTGAGAAAGCCCAGGCCGCCGAGATTGACGGGCAAGAGCGGGATATCGCGGCCGGCCAAGGCGCGAGCGGCGGAAAGCAGCGTGCCATCGCCACCAAGCACGATCACCAGATCGGCGCCCTCGGGCACTTCCGCGCGAGGAAGCCCGTTCTCGAGGCCCAGGTATTTTGCGGTTTCCACGTCGCAGCGCGAGCTAATTCCGCGTTCTTTCAGCCACTCGACCAGCGGCGGGACGATATTGGTAGCGTGGGGGATGCCCGGTTTCGAGATAATACCGGCGACTTTAATGTCGAGCATAAAGCAGGAACTCTTGATTGCCTTCCGCGCCAGGCAAAGGACTGGCGATCAGGCTGGAGCGATAGCCCAGCGCCGCAACTGCTTTTTCGACCCGTTCGCAGGCCGCTTGGTGCAGCGCCGGGTCGCGCACGATGCCTCCTTTGCCAACCTGGGCGCGCCCCACTTCGAACTGTGGCTTGACCAGAATCACCATTTCGCCAACCGGGGTGAGCAAGGATGGTAGCACGGGTAGAATCATTGTGACGGAGATGAAGCTCACATCGCAAACGGCCAGGTCGATTGGTTCGGCGACGTCGGCCGGCGTGAGATGACGCGCGTTGAACTGTTCGCGCAAGACTACGCGCGGATCGTTGCGCAGTTTCCAATCCAGCTGGTTGGTTCCGGCATCGAACGCGTAGACCTTCTTTGCGCCCCGTTGCAGCAGGCAATCGGTGAAGCCGCCAGTAGAGGAACCAATGTCCAGACAGAGGCGATCTTGGACCGAGATGGCGAAATGTTCCAGCGCCGCTTCGAGCTTAAAGCCTCCGCGGCCAACAAAGCGAGGCGCGGCGAGAACGTCAATCCGGCTATCCACGTTTACGGTTTGACCGGCTTTGCCCGCCTTCTGGCCATTGACCAAGACCTCACCCGCCAGAATCAGCGCCTGCGCCTTGCTGCGCGATTCGGCGAGCCCCCGGTCTACCAGGAGCTGGTCGATGCGCGCCTTCAAGCTTCCCGGCTCACGATGAAATCCGCCAGTTCCCGCAGCCTCTCCGCGCGCGTGTCGAAAGGGCGGAGCGCCAGGTGCGCGCGCAGGCGATGATCTTCCGCCATCTCGCGCGACCGCTCCAGGCCGTAGACCGCGGGGAAGGTGATCTTCTTCTGCTGCGCGTCTTTGCCCGCGGTTTTGCCCAACTTGCCGGAGGGTTGCTCGACATCGAGAACGTCGTCCACGATCTGAAATGCGAGACCGACATGCTCGCCATAGCGGGAGAGCGCGGCCAGTTGGTCCTCATCGGCGCCGGCGAAAATGCCGCCCATACGCAAGCTGGCCCGCAGCAGCGCGCCGGTCTTGGCGCGATGGATGGTTTCAAGCAATTTGGAATCGGGATGCCGGCCTTCGCCTTCGATGTCATGCACCTGCCCGGCGATCATGCCGCCCACCGAGCCCGAAGCCTGCGCCAGTTCCACGATCAGCCGCGCGCGCCGCGCGGCATCGCATTCCGCCAGCGCGAGCACTTCAAACGCCAGCGTACACAAGGCGTCG
>DATFZA010000096.1:0-6743 GCA_035314765.1 Bryobacteraceae bacterium | reverse complement strand
TTGCGCGGGATCCAGCACCCCGGCCGCCGTGACCCGCGCGATGCGGCTGCCGCGCACGCCAATGTCGCCGTAAAACCACGGGTTGCCTGTCCCGTCCACAATCTTGCCGCCGGAAAGGACGACATCGTAGACATCATCGTTCTGGCCAGCGGCGCCAAGGGCCAGCAGTAACCATGCAAAGCGCTTCATGAAAGTTACCGCTGAGAATATCATGCAGCGAGGAAGTTGTTTCTCTGATCGGATCGGCGACACCGATCACCCCGCCTGGTTGGCCATCGACGCGCACAAACACGACCGTCCGGCTTTGACGCCACAAGTAGTGCGGATCGAGTCATCGATCTTTCGCGAGATCCCGAATCTGAAATGACTGAATGTTGCCTTTGAAAGGACGTTGCTCGCCAATCCAGGAGCCCAACACGATCGCGCCGGGCGAGTCAACCAACGAATGCGAAAGATGCATCTCGTCGAATTTCCTTCCGTTCAGCACGATGGTCACCGTACTAGGGTTGACTTCGACCGCGACAACAGCCTGCTTTCTTTGCGGGAGCGTCATGGATTTCGAAAAGGCCCACCGGCCTTCGCCTAAGCCAATCGCCAACGTGTATTCGTCGTTACCAAGGTGCTGAAGTTGAAAGCCCTGCCCGCTGCCTTGAGTGGCTTCGTTACTGAAGACAGTCGCATACAGGTCCTGGTTGGTCTCTGGAGTGAACGCCGTCTCTATCAGGGCATGATGCGGCATTTGGATTGCCGGCAGGGTGAACGGAGTTTCGATATCTATCCCATTTTCCCGCGCCGCATGGTCGAAGCAACGGATCGCATCGGCCGCACAGGGCTTCGACGGGCCTATACCCGCAACCTGAAAAGCAAGATCGCGACGAATGTAGAACCGCTCGGAATACGCGCTCATCACATAAACGTAGTGGGACTGGATAAAGGATTTGATATCCGGAATCAGTTCGAACCCAAAATCCTCGCGCCGGACGAAAGAGCAGCAGGAAGAGGCGACGGCATCGATGAACAACACCGCCGGATGGCTTTGCAAGTCCCTCACAAATCGCTCCCGGTAGTACGCCTTGGTCGCTTCAGTCGACAGGAAAAAATTGGCCATGTTTGTGTCCCGTGTTGCCGGATCCCGTCCCGCCCCGAGATATGGCCGGGAGTTCCATCCCCAGGCGACAATTTCCTGGCCAGGCGGTGTGACGGAAGATATGTAGTCGCTTTCGGGCACGCGAAGGGTAGCCGAGGGAAAGCCGAAACCATTGTCGAGCGGCGTGAGCGCCAAATAAGTATAAAATGTTAAGCAAAGCGCAATAAAAATGAGCACAAAGGAAAGTTCGCTGGATTGTTCGCTGGAGTGTCCCGCTATTGGCGCTTCATTCCCGCCAGCCGGGGACATCCCGCCTCCATCGGCGCGAGGGGTCAGAAAATAGGCCATCACCACACCAAAAGGTATGATCAGCATCAAGAGGTAGTGCGGAAAAAACCGGTGTGTGATATAGATCGCGGCAAAGGCAGATACTAATAAGCTCGCTGCCAGGACGGCGGCCCATAGTCGAGGTTGCGCTCTAGGCATATTCTGCTTGCACAACAAAAACACAAACGCCAGCATCACAAAAAATATACCGATCGCCAAATAGTAATAATCGATGGCTTGGCTTCGAAGAAATGTGCAAGCGGCCAGAACGATGAGGCTCAGGCCGGCCATCCGGACAAACGTCACGGTCTCCGCAGGGAGCCGCGATCGGGGAGACCAATAGAGGTACGCCGCCAGCATCGCCAGAGCCGTGAAAATGAAAACCCGAATCTCGGTGGGCGATAACACATAATGCACGAAATCGGGTAAATAGGAAACTCGGCCTCCTCCATATCCACCATTGACATAGCGGCGGTTTCCCAGAATGTAAGTGATCCAGAAGTTCTCCCACTGTCCAGCCGCGACACATACGGCCGCGACAATCAGGGGCAAGGGCGCCGCTCCCGCCAGTAACACTGCCGCCGGACGCCAAAAGAGTTTAGGTCGAACAGTTGCGTGAACGTAAGCCAGCCCGACGGCATCCACGGCAACGAGCAGTGGAACGGCTTGCATTTTTGCGAAGAACGCACACGTCGTAAGGAGACCCAGAATGCCCATCGGAATTACGTACATCTGGCCATCGCGGAACAGACGAAAGCAACTATAGATGCCTAGTGAGAGAAGCAGCAGAGAAACGTGTTCCGAGCTGTAATGCACAAAGTCGGCGGAATTGAGCAGCGAAAATATGCCGGCTAGCGGTAAAAGAGCAATCCGGGCTAAGTGGTCGGGAATAAGCAGCGCGAAGGCGCGATAAAGCGTATAGATCGAAAGCAATATGATGACCAGGGCGACCAGACGGCTGGCGGCATAGTCCGGCGAGAATCCGAATAACGCGGGCAACATCAGGGGGTAGATGTTCAGCGGTCCGCTGGTGCCACAATCGACCGAGCGAAAGAACAGCGGATCGCGGAAAAGTTTGCAGGCGGACACGATGAATTGCGTTTCATCGGGGTTCAGTTCGTTCAAGAGCAGGATAGGATAGCGCCAGAGCACCAGACACCCGGTAATGGCGGCCCATAGCAGGGACCGGGATTCGAGGATCCGCCGTACACGCTCCGGCGGTTTGACCTTCAGTATCGAGGAATGCCATAGGTAGTTCAGAAGCGCTAGGATTACAGGAACAAATAAAGCCCAAAGGCCGAAGGTTCTCCACGCGCTCATCGCCTGGGCGGGACTTGGGTAGCGCCGGACGAACGCGGCATACCAAGGGTAGAGCACAGCCCGGAGCGTGGCTGGAGAATCGAGTGGCTGCGGGACGAAAGTCGCGAGCCGATAGATGCCTAACAGGATTACAGCTAAGAACAGCAACCACTTCACCCAGCGAGTCCGATCTGAGGCGGCGCTCCGGAGTTTCTTATTGTCCACTTTTGTGGTTGAGCTGTGAATTGCGGCCTTCTTCATGGTTGGGCTGAGCCGGTCGAATAACTTAAGACTCTCTATTCTTAGCACCCTGGCGGGCGCGAGAGAGACGGCGGCATGCCGGGCTCTGGACAGGTGCGAGAATTAAACCCGGCAGGTGCGAGAATTAAACCCAAGAAGATACGCCTGTTTGAAGCTGCGCACCCGGTATGATATTCTGAGGCGTTATCGAATAAGTTGAAGTGCATCTCCACGTCCTGGATCGAGAAATCAATCGGCTGAACACGGTACGGCGCATCATCCTGGCGCAATCCAGACGCGCCAATGTAGGCCACATCGGGTCGTGCCTTTGCATCGTCGAAATTCTGGTCGCGCTGTACGAATATGTGATGAAAACGGCCCCAATCGAAGACCCGGAACGGGATCGTTTCATTCTATCGAAAGGACACGGTGCGTTAGCGCTCTACGCTGTGCTGGCGCTGAATGGGCACATTACCGAGGACGACCTGAACGCATTTTGTGGCGAAGACAGCATTTTCGGCGTCCACCCGGAAAAGGCCGTGCCTGGCATCGACTTTTCCACTGGCTCACTGGGGCATGGTCTGAGCATCGCGGCCGGAGCGGCCCTTGCCGCTCTTATCCAAAAATCGCGACGGCAAATATACTGCCTCATTAGCGACGCCGAATGCAACGAGGGATCGGTATGGGAAGCGGCCATGTTTGCTTCGCAACACCAGCTCGGTAACCTGCACGTCATCGTTGATTTCAACGGTCAGCAAGCCCTCGGACTCACCCGCGATGTGTTGGATTCCTCCAATTTGGCCGAACGGTGGGCTAGCTTCGGATGGCGAGTCTCCGAAGCCGACGGACACTCGATTCCGGCGCTGGTTGACGCGCTTACCTCTGAGTCTCCAGCGCGGGATCCGCACGTGGTCCTCGCTAAGACGGTGTTCGGCCGCGGAGTGTCCTACATGGAACAAGGCCGGCCGATCACGCAGGCGCATCTGCCAGTTCAGCCAATCAACTGGCACTATCTGCCGATGAGCGATCGGGAGTATGAAATCGCGATTGAAGAATTGGAGCCCGCCGGTTGAGGCAAGCGTTTATTCAGACGATGTGCCGGCTGGCAGCCGCGGACTCGCGCATTCTGCTGCTGACCGGCGATCTGGGCTATATGGTCATGGAACCGTTCCGCCAGCAATTTCCGGACCGGTTTTTTAACGTCGGCGTTGCCGAACAGAATATGATCGGGCTCGCGACCGGGCTGGCCGAAGCGGGATTCCTGCCGTACACTTATTCCATTGCAACCTTCGCTTCACTGCGGCCCTTTGAATTCATCCGCAATGGGCCGGTTCTACATAATTTGCCGGTCCGCATGGTCGGGATGGGCGCGGGCTTTGAATATGGACATGCTGGGCCAACTCACTACGGAACCGAAGACATCGCGGCGCTCCGCACTCTTCCAGGCCTAACCGTCGTTATACCCGCGGACCCCGCGCAGACCGTAACTGCAATGGAGGTAACCAGCAAACTGCCTGGGCCGGTGTATTACAGCCTCGGCAAGGACGATCGCGCCGTGCTACCCCAACTTGGTGGCCGCTTCGAGCTGGGGCGGGCGCAATTCATTGGCGCCGGCGGCGACGTAGCCATCGTCAGTATGGGATCGTTGAGCCGCGAAGCTGTCGCGGCGGCTGACGAATTGGCCGCTCGCGGGATAAAGTCTACCGTCGCGGTGGTATCCAATTTCAATCCGGACCCGAACGATGACTTAGCGGAATTGCTGGCCCATTCGAGCCAAGCGATTACGGTAGAGGCGCAGGCCATTTCCGGGGGGCTCGGTGCGTGCGTGGCGACCATCATCGCGACGCACGGGCTCTCCTGCCGCTTACGAACGCTGGCGGTGAAAACGTCACCCGACGGGACCAGCGGGAGCCAGGAGGACCGGTGGCGAAAGCACGGCCTGGATCGCGGCAGCATTGTCTCCAGCGTTCTGGCCAAGGCCCGGGTCGCTTACCGATGAGCGTCCGGCTGGCATCCGTCATCCTGCCTGTCTACAACCAGGCGGACCACATCCAATCGGTCTTGGAAGACTATGTGATAGCTCTGCGGCGGCTGGATTTCGCCTATGAGTTACTTCCGGTGGTAAATGGACCGCGGCGCGATAAGTCGCTCGAGATCTGTCGCGGGATGCAGCAACAATATTCCGAAATTAGAACGGAATGCATCGATCAAGGAGGCTGGGGCGGCGCGGTTCGCCACGGGCTCGCGAAAGCCGGCGGCGATCTGATCTGTTACACCAACTCCGCCCGTACCACGTCGAAAGATCTGGTTCTGATGTTGCTCTACGCTTCCGTGCACGATCAGTGCGTGGTCAAGGCCAACCGGAAAATCCGCGAGAGCTGGAGGCGGCGGCTCGGTTCGCTCCTCTACAACCTGGAATGCCGCGCTTTGTTCGACCTGCCGTACTGGGACGTGAACGGTACACCCAAGGTTTTCCACCGGCGGATGGCTGCGCTGATGGAACTGAGCCGGAATGACGATCTCATCGATCTGGAGTTCCATGCGATCTGCCGTCGCGAAGGCTACGAGGTCATCGAGGTGCCCATTTTTAGCGCCTCCCGGCATTCCGGCCGCAGCACCACCAATCTGGGATCGGCCTACCGTTTGTATGCCGGCGCACTGCAGTTGCACCGCGCCATGGCTGCCAACGGAACGGCTCCGTTCAAATGAAGGACCGCGACTTAGCTGGTTTGTGGGCGCGGCATTCCGCGGAATGGCGGGACACGGCGCAAGTGGCCAGCCAATGGCGTGAAGCGGCGAACGTTGACCCACGCTTATTGGAGTGGCGGGCGTCGGGAGGCTGGTGGGATTTGATCGCCGAGCTGGGGCTGACTCTGTTGGTGACCAGGGAATACGAGCATCTCGTGATGGCTGCCAGTGCCCCGGATGGCCGTCCGCGATTGAGCTTTTTTCCTCTACCGCATCCGTCGGGCCTGACGGTGGATAGAATCAATCGCCGTGTCTTCGTGGCGAGCACGCGAAATCCGAACCAGGTGTTCACCTTTAGGCCGGCGAGCGGAACTCTGGAGCGTCTCGATGTTAAAACCAAAGGCCCGCTAGGGTCCCCGCTCGTTGCGGTGACCACGACCAGTTATGCCGGCTGCCTTTACATGCATGACTTGGCATTGATTGGCGGTGAGCTGTTTGCCAACGCGGTGGGGCACAACGCTATTGTGCAGCTAAGAGCGGAGGGTTGCTTCAATCGAGTTTGGTGGCCCCGATGCGTGGAAATAGAAGGGAACCCCGTGTTTGGACAGAACCACATCCAACTGAATTCCATCGCGGCGGGAGAAACTGTTGCCGATTCTTTTTTCTCGGCGTCGTCGGCGAAAATCGGCAGATTGCGGCCAGGACATTTGAATTATCCGGTGGACGGCCGCGGAGTGATCTTTTCGGGCAGGACACGCGAGCCGATTTGCAATGGCTTGACGCGTCCGCATTCCGCGCGCTTGAGCGAGACTGGTGAGACACGCCGGCTTTGGGTGGCCAACAGCGGCTATGGAGAGCTGGGATACGTCGACCAAGGCAGACTCGAAGTTGTGAACCGGTTGCCCGGTTGGACACGAGGACTGTGCATAACAGGCAACGTCGGATTCGTCGCCACTTCGCGCGTGATTCCGAAATACGCCCGCTACGCGCCGGGGCTCGAGGTTGCAAACAGCCGCTGCGCCGTGCACGCCGTCTCCCTGTCCACCGGAAGAATTCTGGGAAGCCTGGAGTGGCCGCACGGGAACCAGGTCTTCGCGCTCGA
>DATFZA010000095.1:0-4036 GCA_035314765.1 Bryobacteraceae bacterium | reverse complement strand
TCCAATAGCCCACCATCACGTTGGGCCCGCGGCAGACAATTTCTCCCACTTCGCCGGGCGGCAGTTCCCGATCGTCGGCGTCCACTACTCTAACCTCCACGCCAATCACTGCCTTGCCGGCCGATTTGATCGGCGTGAATTCCTGTTCCAGGTCCTCGAGTTTGTGGTCCGCCCAACCGAGAACCGTCGCCAGGGGGCTTAGCTCCGTCATGCCATAACCTTGCGTAAACTCCGCTCTAAATCTTTGCATCGCGAGGCGAAGCAAAGGCACTGGCATGGGAGATGCGCCGTAAGCGACGCGGCGCACACTCGACGTGTCGTAATGATCGAAGCTGGGGTGGTTCACCACCATGTTGAGCATGGCCGGAACCAGCACCACATTGGTGACCCGGTATCTGTCGATGAGTTGCAACACCGCCTCGGGGTCGAATGTAGCGAGGAAGCAGTGCGTGGCGCCGAGCAGCGTCAATCCCACAATGGCGCTGGCGTCGGCCAGATGAAACATCGGCGCGGCATGAAGGTACACGGAATCCTGATTCAGCGCGTTAGGGGACAGCAACCCATGCACCGTGTTCGACCACACATTGCGGTGCGAAAGCATCGCGCCCTTCGGCCCCCCAGTGGTGCCGCTGGTATAAAAAAGCCCGGCGAGATCGTTTTCGTGCGGCTCCTCAAATTCGGCCACGGCGGAGGGCTGGATTTCACGCCAGTCCTCGAGACCCGCGGGGCACTCGCTTTGGCCGATATACACAAAGTGCCGCACCCACGGCAACGCCTCGCGAATTTCGCTGATTATTGACGCATGCTTTTCGTCCAGCAACAGGATGGTGGCGCCCGAATCAATCATGGTGAACGAAATCTCATTGCGGTGCCAGCGCGTATTCAACGGCATAATCGCCGCGCCGCATAACGGAATAGAAAAGTAGAGATTCAGATATTCCGGGCAATTGAGCATAAGCACGGCCACCCGGTCGCCCTTTTTCGCGCCAAGCGTAACCAGTTTGCGCGCCCAGCAGTCGACCTCGGCGCCAAACTCGCGATAGGTGACTTTGGCGTCGCCGTGCAGCATGGCGATTCGATCTGCGTTCAACTGCCGGGTCCGGCGCAGGCAATAGGGGATGTTCATGCCAATGCTCCGAGGATTTCCTGCGTATGCTCGCCCAGCTCCGGTGGAGGCGCACCCGTGAAGGGCGGGAGTTCAGCCGCGATCTCGGCGATGCTGCGCACCGGCGTGACGCAACAATCGCCATCCCGCAAAGCCTCAAACCATTCCTCCGCGGTTTTGGTTTTGAAGATCGCCGCCACGCGTTCCTTGACCCCGGACTGGTCAGCTCCGCCGGAAAATTGTAGCGGGATCAGGTCTTCACAATCGAGCCGCTGGCATAGCTCCCGCCAGAACTTCGGCTCCAGCGCTCCCACGGCGAGCCATCTGCCATCCGCGGCTTCGTAAACCTGATAGCAGGCGAAAGCCCCATTCAGCGTTTCCGTTCCTGGCTTCGGATCGCGCCCAGTGGCCGCGTATTGCGCCAACGGAATCGGCAGCAGCGAGAGCACGCCGGCCAGCATAGAGACATCCACAAAACACCCCCGGCCGGTGCGGGACCGCTCCTGCAACGCCAGCAAAATTCCCGTTACAGCCTGCATGGAACCGCCCACCAGATCGGCGATCTGCACGCCGGGAATCACCGGCAAATTCAGCCCCAATAACCCTCCCAGGCCGATGTAGTTGATGTCATGCCCAGCCAATCCCGCGTAGGGACCGCTCTGCCCGTAGCCGGTGATGCTGACATAGATCAGCAGGGCATTCTCACGGGCTAAAGCATCATATCCCACTCCCAGGCGCTCCATCACTCCGGGACGATTGCCCTCGACGAGTACGTCGGCCGTGCGCGACAAGCGCCGCAGAGCGTCCGCGCCGGCCATTGTCTTGAGGTCCAGAACCACGCTCTTCTTGCCGCTATTCGTCCGCGCAAATAGCGGCGGATTCATACGGCGCGCATAATCTCCGGCCCCGGGAGGCTCAATTTTAATCACCTCCGCGCCCCAATCGGCCAGTTGCTGAGTGGCGACCGCGCCCGGCAGCAGGCGTGTGAGATCCAGCACCCGGATTCCCGTGAGCGCCTTCATTGCCGGGCCTTGATCATCGCTTTGTCGGTATACACCACGACGGGCTCGCCGTTCTGGTTGAGCACCGTGGTCTCGGACGTGATCACGCCGCGGCCTGGGCCTTTGGCTTCCGTGGCGATCACCTTCTTCACCACGTGAATAGTGTCCCCGATGAACACCGGCTTGACGAAACGCAGTTTGTCCACGCCATAGAACGCGATGACCGTGTCCGTGACCTCGCCCATCTGAATCATCAGACCGGTGGAAATGCTGAAAATCAGCGCGCCGTGCGCGATGCGGCGGCCAAAGGGGCCCGCGGCAGCGTAGGTCTCGCTCATGTGCAGCTCCACGAAATCGCCCGAGAGTCCCGCGAAGTTGACGATGTCGGCCTCGGTGATGGTCCGGGTGCGCGACGTACTGACGGCGCCCACGGTGAAATCTTCAAAGTATTTGCTCAAAATGATCCTTTCTCTTGCGGCCGGACGTCCGATCTCTTGACCCGGCGCCCGCGCATGTCCTACCTTGGAGATTCTATGCGAAAGAAAGTCACTGTGGTGGGCGCCGGGAACGTGGGCGCCAACTGCGCCTTACGAATTGCCGGCAAGTCGCTGGCGGATGTGGTTCTGTTGGACGTCGTAGAAGGCGTTCCTCAGGGAAAAGGATTGGATCTGCTCGAGTCGGGCCCCGTCGAGGGCTACGACGTCAGCGTTATCGGCGCCAACGATTACGAACCTACGGCAAATTCCGATATCGTGGTGATCACCGCCGGGTTCCCGCGCAAACCGGGGATGTCCCGCGACGATCTGCTGATTGCCAACTACGAAGTGGTGAAGAGCGCCACCGAGCAGGCGGTGAAGCATTCCCCCAACTGCATCATCATTCTGGTAACCAATCCGCTGGATGCCATGTGCTGGACGGCGTTCCGGATCTCGAAATTTCCCAAGACCCGCGTGATCGGTATGGCCGGCGTGCTGGACACGGCGCGCTTCCGCACCTTCATCGCCCAGGAACTGAACGTTTCGATGGCCAACGTTACGGCGATGGTGCTGGGCGGGCATGGCGACACCATGGTGCCGCTGGTCCGGCTGACCAGCGTTTCCGGGATTCCTCTCACCGAGCTACTCGACGCGGCCACCATCGACCGGCTCGTGGATCGCGCCCGCAACGGCGGCGCCGAGATTGTAAAGTATTTGAAGACCGGCAGCGCCTACTATGCTCCCTCTGCCGCGGCCATCGAGATGGTGGAGTCCATTCTGCTCGACAAGAAGAAAGTGCTGCCTTGCTCGGCATATCTCGAAGGCGAATACGGTATCAACGGCCTGTACGTGGGTGTTCCGGTCAAGCTGGGCGCAGCAGGTGTCGAGAAGCTCTATGAGGTAAAACTCCTGCCCGAAGAACAGGCCGCTCTCGATAAAAGCGCCGCCTCGGTCAAGGAATTGATCGACGTCCTGAAGCCGCGAATTGGTTCATAACAACTCCGCAGTGGCGCAAGAAACACCTACAATTGACGCCCGCCACGCGTGTTTTCGCATGCGAGTCTTGCCGTCGGCGATCCATCGTTGGGGCGTCTATGCCCAAGAGGCGATCCCGCCCCACCGCAAGGTGATCGAATATACCGGCGAGCGGATCAGCCGGCGCGAAATCAAAAAGCGCGCCGCCGGTCCGCTCAATTACATTTTTACCCTCACCAATTATTGGGCCCTCGATGGCTTGGTGGGAGGAAGCGGCGCGGAATACATCAACCACTCCTGCGACCCGAATCTGGTGACCAGAATCTTCAAGGGGCACATTCTGTATTTCAGCCGCCGCCAGATTCGCAAAGGAGAAGAACTAACGGTGGATTATCATTTCGCTCATGATGTGGAGAAAGTGCCCTGTTCCTGCGGAACGACTAAATGCCGCGGCACAATCAATCTTAAGAAGTAAGTGT
>DATFZA010000094.1:0-6070 GCA_035314765.1 Bryobacteraceae bacterium | reverse complement strand
CATTGCGCTGGGTGTGTTTCTGTCCGCGATCACGGCGGTTTTTGGATGTTTGACTGCCCCGTTGCTGCTGCGAGTGATGGGCGCGACCGATAGCGTGATCCATTTTGGCGCCGGTTATACGCGGATGTACTTCGGCGGCATTACATCGGTGTTTCTGCTGTTCATGGTGAACGCGGTGTTGCGCGGCGCGGGAGACGCCGCGACGGCGATGCGGGCTCTCTGGATCGCCAACGGTGTAAACATTCTGCTGAATCCATGTTTGATTTTCGGATTGGGACCGTTTCCGCATCTCGGTATCGTTGGGTCGGCGGTGGGCACGACCGTGGGCCGCAGTATCGGCGTGTTCTACGGAATCTGGATGCTTTCGCGCGGCCGGGGCAAGCTCAAGGTGAACTGGCATTCGGTCCGGCTCAACGTGGGAGTGATGCTGCGATTGGTGCGGCTATCGCTGGGCGGGATCTTTCAGTATCTGGTGCAAATGGCCAGTTGGGTAGTTCTCGTGCGCATGATCGCGACGTTCGGAAGCGCGGCGGTGGCGGCCAATACGCTCGCTCTTCGCGTGATCATTTTCGCCATCCTTCCCTCGTGGGGACTGAGCAACGCGGCGGCCACGCTGGTGGGGCAAAATCTCGGGGCCGGCAAACCGGACCGCGCGGAAACGGCGGTCTGGCGGACCGGGTTGTACAACATGATTTTTCTGGGCAGCATCGGCGTGTTGTTCCTGCTATTTGCTGAGAGTATTGTGCATCTGTTCACTCAAGATCCGGCGGTGGCGCCGCTGGCCGTTAAGGCGCTGCGCTTTTTCAGTTGCGGCAACATCTCCTATGGGTACGGCATGGTGGCCGTGCAAGCTTTGAACGGAGCCGGCGACACACGAACTCCCACTTTGCTCAACGGCATTGCGTTTTGGGGGATCCAGATTCCGCTGGCTTACGTGCTGGCGTATCACACCAGCCTGGGTTTGGCGGGGGCTTGGGTGGCAGTGGTGACCGGGGACTCGGCGCTCGCGGTTATGGGCGTGCTCTGGTTCCGCACTGGGCGTTGGCGCGGGATACAGGTGTAGGAGGGTTATTTTTTCTGCTCTCTCGTCATCATTTGTGCCGCTCTCGCGTCATGCGCTCGCGGAGGATATCGTTGATCCGGCTCAGGTGCCCCTCGCCCTTCGATTTCAGCCAGTCCAGGACCTCATTGTCGATCCGGAATGAAATCTGGGTCTTGAGCGGGCGATAGTATTTGCCGATCACCGCATTGTTCCAATATTCGGGAGGTAACTGTGGAGAGTCCGAATCGCTGTCCAATTCGGGCTGTCGATTCCCATATGCCCGCTTCGTCGCTTCGCTGATCTTCAACCGCCTACCGGAACTGATCTTCGTAGATGCTTTCTTCATAATCAACGGCCTTCCTTGCGGAGATGAGGTGTATAACTTCGACGCCCGGCTCACTGCGGTCAACGAACACAACCAAGAGCAAAATCAGATTCGTGTCATGCCGATAATCTGGTAGCGCTGTTCTCCCTCCCACTCGATAAAGTAGTTGTCCGCCGCCACGTGATTCGGATCATCGAAGACTTCCTTCGCTGTCTCGAACGAAATTCCGTGTATCCTCTGATTCCTTTCGGCCTTTGGAGGCGTCCCACGTGAATCTCGCCCCCATATCCCATTATTGTATATTCGCGAGGAACGGCGAGCCTCTTCGGCGGGGAGACAGTTACCGGCCAAATTCAGACTCAGGCCAAGTGGCTGGGTTGATCGCTAGTGAAGAGTGCATCCAGCTCAGGCTGTTGCGGCCGTCGGTAGCGCGCCGAACTTGCGTTCGCGGCCGTGGAACTCTTCCACCGCGGCGGCGAGGTCGCCGGTGTTGAAGTCTGGCCACAAGCGCTCGGTGAACACGAATTCCGCGTAGGCGCATTCCCACAGCAGGAAATCGCTCAGCCGTTGCTCGTTGGCGGTCCGAATGACCAAGTCCACATCTTTCGCTCCCAGCGCGGAAGCAAACGCATCGCGCGAGCGGGTCGCGCCTGGCTGCTGGGCGGCGCGGAGAATTTCGTCGCGGGAAGAATAATCCACCGCGATCCGGAGATGCAAGAGAGAGCTTTGAGAAGTAGCCAATTCGGCTTCTTCGATAGCGGGGAGCAGGATGCGCGGTAGCCGATCCCGCCGGCCGATGACCGTGATACGCACGCCTTCCCGGATGCAACGTTCCTGTTCTTTGCGCAAGTAGTTGTGAAACAGCCGCATCAGTGCGCCGACTTCGTCCGGCGGACGGCGCCAGTTGTCGGCGGAGAAGGCGTAGACCGTGAGCGTACCGATGCCGCAGGAGGGAGCGGCTTCCACGACGCGGCGCAGTGCCGCCGCTCCGGCGCGGTGGCCGGCGATGCGGGGCAGCCCGCGTTGTGTAGCCCAACGGCCATTGCCATCCATAATGATGGCGGCGTGCAACTTATGGTGCTTCTCTTGCGAAGTTGACATGAATTTTGACGTGATCAGTTTCGAGTTAACGGTCGCGCATGGCGTGAATCAGCGCTTCCATGTGATCGAGATACTTTTCCAATGCCTGACGGCCTGTCTCCGTAAGACGGTATTCGGTGCGCGGCATGCGGCCTTCAAACGACTTAGTGCACGTAACGTAGTTGGCCTCTTCCAGTTTTCGCGCGTGCACACTCAAGTTTCCATCGGTGGTATTGAGACTCTTCTTCAGGTCGTTGAAGGTTAGAGAGGGGCTCGCGGCCAAGGCGCTCACGATCCCCAGGCGCAGGCGCTCATGGATCAGGCGGTCGAAGTCGGGAATGGGATTGCCGCCGCCGGTTAGAGCCTGCATGCCGCCAGTCCCTGGCATCTTTCTCGCTCCGCCCGGTTTAGCCACCATATCTCCTCGCGATGACGTAGCCGAATACGACGTGGAAGCCACCAAAGCCCGCAGCCAGGAACGCGTTACCCCAGGCCATCGGACAAAACAAAGCCAAAGCTCCTAAGATGCAGAAACTAAAACCCATAACGGGTACAACCGGGATGGAAAATGTGCCGCCGGACACAATGCCTACGCCGTATAGCAGCAACCACATACCGGGAATCGCGCCCGTCAGCCCGGCGCGAAACAGAACCACGGTAAGCAGCCCTGCCGCGACGACAGCGGGTGTGAAACTCAGAGCAAATTTTCGGGCTGGCCCAGACATTACCGCCATGTCGAGGCTGGCGGCCTTTCGCCGGAGCGTGACGGCACCGATCAGGAACGCTACCGCGCCCTCAATGAGCCAGGCCAGCAGCCAGGCTTTCGGGGTAGTTTGCTGGCTGGCGATGACGGCCGCCCCCAAAGCGCTGACCCCCATCGCGAAACCACCCCATCCGGGCACCGCAGTCAAGGCGCCGGCACGCTCCATCGTCTCGCGAATGAAGCGGAGATTGTCCATCGCACGGCTGTGCATCTCTACCGGTTCCGGCCGGGGCGGGCGGATCGGCTGAACAGTTGCCATGAAGATATTATAGTGGAAGTACTTTGCGTTGTAAAGCGAGTTTAGGAAGAGGCATGGATTGCCGACGCGGCAGCTTCAGGAGTGAAGATGCGGAGAGGTGCGCGTCGAAATCCCTTGGGGTCTCGCGTAACGATGGCGTCGCAAGCTGCGGCTTGGGCCGCGGCCGCGGTTACCGCATCCTCGAAATCAGGCCAGGCCAGGATTAGAGCCTCACGAACGACATCGCCGGTCACGGAGGCAACTCCAAAAACCTTCAGCAAAGATGTCGTAGTACGGTTTGCTATTTTCGAGCCGCGTTCCTTGGAAACGAGATAGTGAATCGTGGTGACTGCATGAGCGGCGAGCAGTCCCTCTGTTCCGCCCCGTTCCACCGCCGCCCAAACGAGTGCGCTGGCCTCGAGGTGAGGCTTGCGAGCGAGGAGCACATCCAGGACGACGTTGGTGTCGAGCAGCAGTCTCATCTATACTTCTTGATCAAGTGTTGCTTATAGGTTCTTCGGTCCGCTTTCCGTAGCGTGCCCTGGAGTGCGCGCAGGATGGGTGCGTCGCCCGCTTCAACCGAGGCCTTCCCGGCGGGCTTGGACACAACATCGAGGAAGTCTTCCACCAGCTTCGATACAGAAGTGTCGCGCTGACGGGCATAATGTTTTGCTCGACTAACCACGTTTTCGTCGATGCTCAAAGTCAGCTTCGGCATGTACGTATAATAACACGAGAAACAATACGTACCTGGCTTACTGCGCTAGCCGGCTGAGGCAGTCCCAGTCCGCACTAGCCATTCCAAGCGTCTTGGCGCAAAATTGAGTTCCCGCTTCGCCTTCGCGTTCGAAGCTCCGCGCAGTTGGGTCCCATAGTAGACAGCGTCCGGGCCGGCGCGCTCCAGGTCCTCGCTCGCGCTAAGAAGCGGCGGCCCCGGTGCTCCCACTGCGGCTGCGAAAGCCGGCAGCCAAACGGACATTGGCGACGGGTCGTCATCGACGGCGTTATAGATCCCCGGTTCGGCTTCGAGCGCCGCAACTGTCGCCGCCGCGGCATCGTCAATATGAACCCAGGACCAGACACCCTGCCCGGAGCCGATAATCGGGTATTTTCGTTCGCGTACTTGCCCGGCGATGTCTCCATCGGCATGGAACCAGGTGCCGGGCCCGTAAAAGAACCCGTAACGCAGGCAAACGCCTTCCAGATCCTTCACGCCGAGCACCCGGTCTTCTATTTCGGTGTATGTCCGGGCGCTGCCTGAGACCCCGGGCGACGCATTCAGCGCCAGCGCTTCTGATTCCGACGCCAGCCCCGGACCGGGAGCATAGAAGAACCCGCTAGACTGCACCATGTACCGACGGGCCCCGGCAGCTATCGCCGCATTCTGAAGATTCCGGCCGCCCTCCAGTCTCACTCGCCGGTCGCGATCGGCGGCCACCCGCATTTCGTCCGGCGTATAGTGCTTGGGGAGGGAAGTGAGTTCGTCGATGATAGCGCCAGGGCGCACCTTATTGACGGCCGCGTGAACGGCTTGAGCATCGAGCGCATCGGCAACAACCCCGTCCGCCCCGTTTTTCTTGAGAGTCTCCAAGCCATGCCCGGAACTGGTCATCCCAATAGCGTCATGCCCGGCGGCAAGCAGGGCAGAAATCAGTGGACGTCCGATTGCGCCGGTTGCTCCGGCGATCAATACCTTCATTTCGCACCCCTTTTCAGAATAAATCCCGCGCGAAGCACAACGAGCTAAGTTGCGCCGAGTTCGGGCGGGCAAATTACTGCCGCTGGAGTCTGCTAACCATGTCTAACCCCGAACGTTTAGTGAGGGGATTGGCGCTCGATCCCCTCACTGACGTTCCGGGTTAGACGGGAAGTGCTGCTCTAAGAGCCAGAGTGCACCAGCGCTTCCGCGGGAGCGTAGGTCCGGTCCACGTACTGGTTGAGGATTTCGATGAACTCCGCTACGATATGGTCGCCGCGCAGCGTCAGCTTTAGCTTGCCGTCTACATATACGGGCGCCACTGGTTCCTCAAACGTGCCTGGCAGAGAGATACCGATGTTGGAGTGTTTGGATTCGCCGGGACCATTGACGACACATCCCATCACCGCTACTTTCATCTCCTCCACGCCGGTGTACCGGCTTTTCCAAACCGGCATTTGCTCACGCAAATAAGTTTGGATCTGGTCCGCCATGTCCTGGAAAAACGTGCTCGTCGTCCGGCCGCAACCGGGACAAGCGGTGACCTGCGGAGTGAAACTGCGCAACTCGAGCGATTGCAGAATCTGCTGGCTGACGATCACTTCCTCCGTGCGGTCGCCGTTCGGCAACGGCGTAAGCGAGGCGCGGATCGTATCGCCGACGCCTTCCTGCAGCAAAACCGACAAAGCGGCGGTGGTGGCGACGATTCCTTTGGCGCCCAAACCGGCTTCCGTCAGTCCGAGATGCAGCGCATAGCCGCATTGCGAGGCTAGCTTGCGGTACACGTCGATGAGATCCTGCACGCCGCTCACCTTGGCGCTAAGGATGATCTTGTCGCGGCCGAGTCCGTAGCTCTCGGCGGCTTGCCCGGAAAGCAACGCGCTGGCGACGATGGCGTTTTGAGTAACCTGCTTGGCATCGAACGG
>DATFZA010000093.1:0-7852 GCA_035314765.1 Bryobacteraceae bacterium | reverse complement strand
AGCGCCGAAGAAGTTCGCCGGAAGCTGATTAAATGCGCTGCCTGAGTTCGTGGACTTCACTAGCGCCGGGTAGTTGAGATTGGCGGTGCTGACCGCATAAAGCGTGCCGGAGTGCTGAGGATCGACGGCTACCTGCTCGAGGTTTTGTCCAAGCTCGGTGAAACTTTGCCCGCCATCGGAACTCTTGAAGAGGTTCAGCGAATCGGTTGCGTAAACCACGCCCGCGCTGTCGATGGCTTCCGCAATCAGATTCCCGGCACTGGTGCGCAGTACCTGAGCGGCGCCATTGGCCAGCCGGATCAACGAGCCGGCAACGAAGACGTTGGGAGAACCGAAAAAATTATTCGTGCCCACGTAAGCGACGCCGGAGTTCTTAGGATCGAAAAGCACCGAGTTCACGAAAGATACATTGGGAACCTGCGTGAATGTAACTCCGCCGTCCTGACTCTCAAACAGATTGCTCTCCCAGGCATAGAGATGCTTGGGATGGAAAGGGTCAACCACGACACCGCGTACGTGGAACGTGATCTGGCCAGTGGACGTAAAGCTGTTGCCTCCGTCGGTGGATTTCAGCAACATGCGATCCCCACCTAGATACAGAGTGTTCGGATCGGAAGGATCGATGCCCAGAGCGCCGACCGTGGTTTCCGTATAAAGTACGGTCCAGGAGGCACCGCTATCGTCGCTGCGTAGTAATCCATCCGGAGTGAGCGCGTAGACGCGGGAGGGCTGCAGCGGAGCAAAACGGACGGCGGAAAACAAGCTGGTGATCACCCCGTGATACTGGCTTACCGTGCCACCGCCGTCCACGGAAACATAGAGCGGAGCGCCTCCCATGTATGGCTGCGTGGGCTGCTGCAAGGGAAAGTGGACCGACGTAGTGGCGCCGCCCATCACCAGGTTGCCGCTGGGGTCAAACGCGAGCGCATAACCGGTATCCAGAGCTTCGCCACCAAAATAAGTCGAGAAGATCAAATCGCCGGATGGATCGAGAGCCGTCAGAAAGGTGTTTTGCTGTCCCAGGAGAGCGCTCTGTATGGCATGAGCGATAGGGAAATTGGGAGACTGCGCCTGACCGGTGACATAGGCCCGGCCATCGCCATCAACCGCAATGGCGCGTCCCCAATCGTAGCCGCTGCCGCCGAGAAAGGTCGAGTAAACCAACGCGGAACCGTCGCTCGACATCTTGGTTGCGAAAGCATTGGCATAGCCACCGCCGTATTGCTGCAGCGGCGATTTCAAGGGAAAATCGGAAGAGCCGGTGCGGCCCGTGATATGCGCTTCTCCGCAGCCGTTCACGGCAATCGCTTCCGGCGTGTCAAACGTGGAACCACCGAGGTAAGTGGAGTACACGATCCTGGCGGCCACGGGGTCGATTTTGGCTACGAAACCGGTCTCGACGGCGTTCCTGGACTGGGATTGGAACGGGTGGACCAACGGAAAATCCGTGGACGTGGTACTGCCAGTGATGTAAATGTCGCCGCAGGCGTCCACCGCAATGCCGTTGATGGACTCGTCACCGCTGCCGCCGAAATAAGTGGCGAAGAGCACCTTGCCAGTGGGGCTGATTTCCAAAACGAAGCCATCGCCCGGACCTTTTAGAGCGGTCTGTACGGCCATGAGAACGGGGAGATCAGTGGAGGCGGTGCGCCCGGCGACATAGAAGTTGCCGCCGTGGTCCGCGGCCGACGCAATCACCATGCTGACGCCGGAACCGGGAATGAGTTCGGACAGAATAACCTGAGGCGTGCCGGCTTCGAGAGCAGCGGACGCCAAAAAGAGAATCAGGTACTTCAAAGCTTATTAGACTACGGCAAGACGGCCTGGGGAATGCGCGGGAGGCCGACGGACGCGAAATCCCAGGCGCCTCTGGCATATAATCCCCCAAGTATGCAAACAAGAATGATTCTGCTGTTAGCTTTGCTCGGTCTGGTGCGGGCTCAAGACTTAGACCTGCATGTGACGCCCTCCATCGATCCGGAGCTGCGCGAGCACACCCGATTGTTCGACAAGAAAATCTATCCGATTGGCGGCAACGTGTACTGCGCCGTCGGCTACGGCCTGGCCAACATCATCCTGATCGAGGGGACTGACGGGACGATTGTAGTCGACACCGGAATAGATGTCGAGCAGGCGCGCGCGGTGGCCGCCGATTTTGCCAAAATCACAACCAAGCCGCTAGCGGCCATTATTTACACGCATCATCACGCCGACCACGTGCAGGGAACAACAGCGTTTGCCGGTTGGGACCAAGTGCCCATCATCGCGCATGAATCGCTGGTGCGCGAATATCTGCAGGAGACGCTGGTGGCCGGCGAAATCATGCGGAACCGCGCCTTGGCCATGTACAACAGCCTGTTGGGCGGCCCGGAAAACGACGGGATGAACTCGGGCATCGGCCCGCTGTTGCAGATGCGGACGGTGGCGTTTCAACCTCCCACGCGGACGTTTGCCGATCATTTGGACATCACCATCGCCGGAGTCGAACTGAAGTTGGTCTACGTGCCGAGCGAGGCCAATTCCGAGATCGCCGTGTACCTGCCACAAAACCATGTGCTGCTCTCCGCCGAGGTGATTCAAGACCACACCTTTCCGAATCTTTATACGCTTCGTGGCGCCGTGTATCGCGATCCCATGACGTGGGTTCGCAGTATCGATCGCTTGCGCGGCTTCAACGCCGACTTTATGGTGCTGCAGCACGGGCCGCCAGTGTCCGGAAAGACCGAAGTGGAACAGGTGCTGCGCAATTATCGCGATGCCATCCAGTTCACACGCGATCAGACGGTGCGCTACATGAACCAGGGATTGGCGCCGGATGAGATTGCCGATATTGTGCAACTGCCTCCGCACCTGGCAAATTTCCGTCCCTGGCTGCGGGAGTTCTACGGTACGGTGCGGCACTCGATTCCCAATATTTATCAGGGCAACATCGGCTGGTTTGAAGGCGACCCGGTGACGTTGAAACCGACTCCGCGGGTGGAGTACGCGCGGCGCATCATCACGATGATGGGCGGGCGGGATAAAGTGCTGGCCGAAGCGCGTAAGGCGTATGCGAACGGCGATCCACAATTTGCGGCGGAGCTGACAACGTATCTGATCCGCGTGAAGCAGGACGATCACGATGCGCGCGTGTTGAAGGCCGCATGTTTCCGCAAGCTGGGCTATGCGACGATGAACGCCAATTGGCGCGGATTGTATCTCACACTGGCCCACGCGCTGGATGGGTCGCTCGATTACCGGATGGTGACCCAGGCCTACCGTGCGCGGTCGGGCAGCGCGGCGCTGGCAGGGGCGTTGCCGGCCAGCGTTCAACTGGAGACGCTTCCACCGCGATTGAAAGCAGAGAAGGTGATGGACATAGAGGAAGCGTACGGATTCGACTTCGCCGATACCCAGGAGAAATTCACCGTGGCGATCCGGCGTGGCATCGCGGAAATTCAGCCCGGTTTGCCAGCCACGCCGTATGCGGTGTTCTCGGGCCCGAAGGCGGCGCTGGGGCAATTGATCTCAGGAGCGGCTAACGTGGACGCGGTTTTGGCCGCGGGGCAGATTCAGGGGCCGGATGGCGCGGCCAAGCGCTTTACGTCTTATTTTGAAGAGGTGTTTGCGGGACCGGTGACGTTTTACTTGCGCTGACGCACTCAAGTGATGATGCTGTCGAGTTCGGGAGCGAGCGGGCTGAACACGGTAACCCGTTCTCCTGTCGAAGGGCTCGTGAATGTGATGCGTTGTGCGTGCAGAAAATATCGCCCCATCTCGCTCTTCGGTGCGCCATAGAGCGTGTCGCCAACCACCGGATGACCAACGCTCGCTAGGTGTACGCGAATCTGATGCGTGCGGCCGGTGCCGATTTTCACTTCGAGCAGCGTGCTGTCCGCGAACCGGCGGAGGACTTTGTAATCTGTGATGGCATTGCGCCCACGGCCCAATTTGGTGGTCATGCGAACTCGACGCACCGGATCGCGAATGATCGGCGTATCGATGTGGCCGCTGTCGGTGGCGAACGTTCCGTGAACCAGCGCCAGATAAACCTTCTCGACCGAACGCGAGGAAAATTGCGCGGCTAATGCGCGATGCGCGGCGTCGTTACGCGCGACCAGAAGCACGCCGCTGGTGTAGCGATCCAGACGATGCACGATGCCAGGACGCTCTTCGCCGCCGACGCCGGACAGTTGGCCGAATCGATGCACCAGCGCGTTGGTCAGGGTTCCAGTGTGCTGACCGGCGCCCGCGTGCACCACCATGCCCGCCGGTTTATTCACGGCCACAACGTCCGAGTCTTCATAAAGAATGTCCAGCGCGATGTCTTCCGCTATCGCTCTTAGCGGCGGGAGATCGGCTGGTTCGGCCGAGATTGTGTCGCCGGCGTGCAGCGCATAGGAAGCCTTCTCCGCGCCCTGGTTGACGAGCACGCGGCCGGACTTGATCCAATCCTGCACGCGCGACCGGCTGAACTGCGGAAGTTTGTCTTGCAAAAAGTGGTCTAGCCGCTTGCCTTTCTCAGCGGGCTCTACTCGAAACTTGTGGATGGGCACGTACCTTCAAGATATATTCAATGAGTGAGTTGGAGCGCAATTCGCGCCCTAAGCGCGCTGTTTGCGGGAATTCTGATTTCGCGGCTCTGTCACCTGCGCGTTCTGTGGGTGGAAGAATCGTACCCGGCGGCCGCTGCCTTGCAGATACTCAATGGCAAGGCGCTCTACCGCGACATTTGGTTCGACAAGCCGCCGCTTTCGGCGGCAACTTATCTGTTGTGGGGCGCGCAAACGGGCTGGCCCCTGCGCATCGCCGGAACCATTTTCATCTTTCTCTGTTGCCTGGCGGTATTCGTGTTCGGGCGCGCCGTCTGGAGCGAGCGGGAAGGTGTGACCGCAGCCGCGCTGCTGGCGTTCTTCCTGACGTTCGGCGTACCCTCCGCTGTCATGCCGCTGGCGCCGGATCTGCTGATGGTGCTTCCGCACACGCTGGCGGTATACTTCGCTGGGGACAGCCCGCGTGTTTCCCGGTTTCCCGCGCCGGAAACACGCGGGCTGTCCCCTTTTGTGAGCGGCCTGCTGGCTGGCATCGCTCTGCTGGTCAATTCCAAAGCCGTCTTCGTGCTCGTGGTTTGCGTGCTGTGGGCTGGACCGCTGGTTTTGGTGGGATTCGCGGTTCCTGTCGCCGCCTCCTTTCTCTGGTTCGGCCGCCCTTACTTCGAACAGGTATGGCAATGGGGCGCGCTCTATGCCGGACACGGATTTGCCTGGCAGACAGGATTCAGTCGGACGCTGAACTGGGCCGGGTTTCAAGCCGCGCTGATCGTGGCCGCCGCTTTCTTTCTATGGCGGGAAAAGAACTGGCGGTGGGTTTCCTGGGCCGCACTGTCCCTGATCGCGGTCGCCGCGGGCTGGCGTTTTTTTCCGCGTTATTATTTCCAACTATTGCCGCCACTAGTATTGATGTCGGCGCGCGGATACACGTTATTGAAAGGCAAGCGTTGGGTGATATTGGCGTTGTTGCTGGCTCCGCTGCTTCGCTTTGGCCCGCGCTACGTGCAATTGGCCATTCACCCGGACGCCCCATGGTCCGACCGGGAACTGGAAGAGGACAGCCGGGCAGTTGCAAATCTGATGAAGCCGGCGGGCACGCTATTGGTCTGGGGCTACCGGCCGGACATGTTCGTTTTTTCGCGACTGCCCGCCGGAACGCCGTTTCTCGATTCGCAGCCGCTCACCGGAGTCCTGGCCGACCGGCATTTGACCAACTCCGAATCCGTTGTACCCGAATTGGCCAAACACAATCGCCAGCGATTGATGGAAACGGCGCCCACCTGGATCGCCGACGGCCTAGGCCCCCTCAATCCGAGTCTTGCGATCACGCAATATCAAGATCTGCGCGCTTGGCTGCAGAATTACGAAGTTGCGGGAAGGACCCGGGAAACGATTCTCTATCGCCGCAAGCACTAAGGGCCTGTCATGAAACAACCAATCCAACCGCTCCCTGACGGTCGCGGCTCGGAAGGAATGGCTGAGCCGCGACCGTCAGGGAGCGGTTCCGAAGCAGTGGCAAGGTTGTTTCATGACAGATCCTAAGGGCCTGTTATTGGACCCCCGAGCAGTGAGTCTAGCCCGGAACGTAAGTGAGGGGATTCAAGATTTCGCGCGCCGGTCCGATACGATACTTGCCGAATGATTTCTCTGCGCAAGGCGATGAACGTGGAACTGGAGGAATCTCTGAGATCGGCCTTAGAATCCTATCGCGCGGCATTGACCGCGGTAGGAGACGCCGGCGCCAGGGCCTATCCGCCTACCGGTGATAACCTCAAACAGAGTCTGCTGAAACTTCAAGAGAGGCTGGTGAACACTGCCGCGCCGGCTGTCTTCGCGGAAACCGAACATCGTGTCGGGCAGGAACTGAAAACTTGGAGCGACAGCGCCGCCGGCTATTACCAGGAAAGCGCCGAAGAGGTCAAAGATCTCCTGCTTCACGTTGCGAAGGCCGCTGCCGAGGTCGGTGACCGTGACCAGCGATATGGCGAGTATTTCCAGGCCTTAGCCGGGCGTTTGCAAGAGGCTGCCACGCTACAGAACATCTCTGCCATGCGTCAGTCGCTTAGCAGCAACGCGGTAGAGCTGGTCGACTCCGTAACCAGGATGACGGAGGATGGTAAACGCACCGTCGAGCAACTGCGCGCGCAGGTTTCCGTCTACGAGGAGCGGATGCAGGAAGCGGAACGCCTGGCCTCGATCGACCCACTGACGGGTGTCAGCAGCCGGCGAATCCTGGAATGGCAACTCGAGCGCCGCACGGCCAACGGATCGCCTTTTTTCGTGATTTATCTCGACCTGAACGAGTTCAAGCAGATAAACGACGCGCTAGGCCACCAGGCAGGCGACGACCTGTTGAAGCAGTTTGCTGCCGAACTCCGTCATAACTTGCGTGCGACCGATATTGTGGGGCGCATAGGTGGAGATGAATTTGTGGTCGTGGTCGATGGAGCTTTGGGGGATATCAGAGACCGCATCGCGCATGTGAAAAAGGGAGTGAATGGCGACTACTCGGTCTCTACAGATACGGGCAAGCGCAAAATCTCGATAACGGCGGCCGTTGGCATCGCTGCCTGGAAGGCGGGCGATACTGTGCAAGAACTGCTCCGTGTTGCCGACGTAGCGATGTACGAGGACAAGAAGCGCATCTCCCAGGCAAAATAGTGTGACGGCTTGTGGGGCAGGTTATTAACTCACTGTTGTCCAAATTAGCTCGGGCCTGATGATCGTGCGGGACCACATCGCTGAGCACCGGAAGGGCTGCTATTTTGAGTTGGGGATCGAAATCCAAAACAAAATATCAGGAGCCTTCCGGCATGAATAAAGTATGCAGCATTTTCAGACAGATGATCGAGTTGGTGGATTATAGGAAGTTCCAGCGATCGGTCGACAAGACCAAGGCCGAGCGCCACGCCCGCGGCTTCGACAGTTGGGCGCAGTTTATAGCGATGATGTTTTGTCAGCTGGGTAACGCCGAATCGCTGCGCGAGATCTGCAACGGTCTGGCCGCCAGCGAGGGCAAACTGAAGCATTTGAACGTAAGCCGGGCGCCGTCGCGTTCCACCCTGGCCTATGCCAACGAACATCGGCCGTATGAGTTGTACCAGGAGGTGTTTCAGGACGTATTGAACAGCTGTCTAGAAGAAGCTGGCAAGCAGAAGCGCCGGTTTCGTTTCAAAAACCCGTTGGTGAGTTTGGATTCCAGCACCATCGATCTGTGTGCGAGCGTATTCGACTGGGCGAAATACAAGAGGAATAAGGGAGCGGTGAAACTGCATGTGCAGTTGAACCATGCTGGTTTTTTGCCGTGCTATGTGGTGATCACC
>DATFZA010000092.1:0-2264 GCA_035314765.1 Bryobacteraceae bacterium | reverse complement strand
GTGAAACGCCCCGTGTATCTGCTTCGGCAGATGACATGCCACGCAGCCGCTGACCCGATTCACCGGGCACAAACCCGCATGATTTGTTACCGCCGCGCTATGGCATCGCAGACACGTTTTTTCGCTCCTGGCCACCAGCACGGAACCGGTCGCATCCTGATGTGGGTTGTGGCAGTTGGTGCACGTGATCTCACCCGCGCTTTGACGCCAGCACTCGCTGTTTTTCAATCCTGTTACCTGATCGGAAATCAGCAAACTGTCCGCCATGGGATCTTCCAGGAAACCGGAGCCGGCATGACACTGCGAGCACGGCCGCATGCGCTCGGCAACCGGCAGCTTGCCCGGGTTCAATATGCCCAGGTCTTTGGAGTGGGCTCCCAGCGCGGCCAAATGCGCCTGGCCCGGGCCGTGGCAGCTCTCGCAAGCTACGCCGCGCTCGACGCGCGTCCCCCAGGTTCGCGGCGCGGTGTGGCAACTGAGGCACCTCTTTTCCAAACTCGGAGTGAGAACCCGGCCAAAGGCCGTCTCATAATTCGAGGGCTTCTCTTCGGGAAACCCGAGTTCGAGCGCCAGGCCGTTCTCCAGCACAGAGTGGATGTAGCGGCCCTCGACCAAGGGCGCCCGCGGCAGCGGCGAGCCTTCGAGCGCGGGAACGCGGAACAGGAAAGTAAGTCCGTGGCGTTTGCCGCCGATCGTGGTCTCCACCGGAAATTCGAGCGCCGGCTGTCCCGGCATTTGCACTCGATATTGGGCTTTCTCGCCGGTCCTCCGGGCGGCGTATTCGATCGCGGACCCCGGTCCCTCCGCATGCTTCTCGAGATAATTCGCCGGCAGTTGCTGGGTGGCGACGCCCTGCCAGGTCCGTGCCATGTTGGTTTGGAACTGCGTCGCAGCGATCTCCCGGTGGCAGCGGGCGCATACGTCGCTCCCCAGATAGCCGCCTCCGCCGGCGCTGCCGGGCGAGGAGAGTAGCAACAGCAGCCAGATCAGGCGCACGGGCGGCGCAGACACGACTCTATTCACGCTCACGATTCTATCTAAGTCCGTGTGGAGGTCAGGAGACCCGGACGCCGACGCAGACGCGGAAGGGGACATTGCGGGCTCGTGTTCGAAATCGTCCTCTTCAAAGATCGCAGCATTGTCCCCTGGGCGATTGGCGTCAGGCACTCCGCTGGGCTGGTGCTGCCCGAACACGCCGCCCGTCGTACCATGGAATCATCTTTCCCGATGATTTCCCGGCGCGGTCTTATCCGCTCACTCTGCGCGACACTGCCCGTTTTTTCCTTCGATCAACTCATCGCCGGTGAACCGCTCGACGTCCAATTCATCAACGTCGCACGCGAAGCCGGCCTGCGTCACAAGACGATCTTTGGCCAGGAAAGCAAGAATAAGTATCTGCTCGAGACCACCGGCTGCGGAGTCGCCTTTATCGACTACGACAACGACGGCTGGCTGGATCTGTTTTTCGTCAACGGCACGCGGTTTGAAGCGGACTGGAAGGCGGCCCAGGCTCCCATCAACCGGCTATACAAGAACAACCGCGACGGCACGTTTCGGGATGTGACCGTTGGTTCCGGAATTGCCCGCACCGGCTGGGGACAAGCCGTCTGCAGCGGCGACTACAACAACGACGGGTGGGAGGATCTGTTTGTCACCTACTGGGGCGACTGTTCGCTCTTCCGCAACAACGGAAACGGCACTTTCACCGATGTCGCCGCCAAAGCGGGGGTCACCACGCGCACCACCACTGGCCTCAAACGCTGGAACACCGGCTGCGCTTTCGTCGACTATAACAAAGATGGCAACCTCGACCTGTTTGTCGCCAATTACATCGATTTTGACCCGAAAACCGCGCCACTTCCCGAGAGCGGACCTTGCATTTACAAAGGCATTTTGGTCGCCTGCGGCCCTCCGGGACTGCCGGGCGGCAAAAACATATTGTTCCGCAACAACGGCGATGGCACGTTCACCGATGTTTCAGAACCGGCGGGAATCCTCAAGACCGATGGCACCTATGGGCTGGGCGTGTTGGTCGCGGATTTCGATAACGACGGATGGCCGGATATTTATGTCGCGGACGATTCCAGCGCTTCCGTGCTCTACCACAACAATCACGACGGTACGTTTACCGACATTGGAGTGGAAGCGGGCGTGGCGTTTGGAGCCGACGGAAAGACTCAAGCTGGCATGGGAGTGTCGGCGGCCGACTATATGCTGGATGGCAAATTTGATCTGGTGAAGACCAACTTCGCCGGCGACACTTC
>DATFZA010000091.1:0-3760 GCA_035314765.1 Bryobacteraceae bacterium | reverse complement strand
ATAGGCGTACTCGTAATGCAGAATCTCCGGGCCGATCGTCGCGCGAATGGCCAGTTCCTCCGCCAGTTCCCGCTGGAGCGCGTCCTCCGGCGTCTCGCCCGCGTTGACCTTGCCTCCGGGGAACTCCCACTTCAAAGCGTGAGCGCCGCCAGCCCGCCGCTGGGCGATCAGGATGCGGTTGTCGCGTTCAATTACCGCCGCGACCACCACCGTCATGGGCTGACGTTCGGCAGGGCATAAGAACCATACCGCAATTCTTCCAGAGCGCTAGCCCCGTGCGGTTTCCAGCCTAATTCCCGCTTGGCTTTGTCTCCCGATACCTGCTGATCGAGCACCAGCGCATCGGCCATTGGTCCGTACTGTTGCCGGGCTTGTTCCAGCGGCACGGCCTTAATATTGCCAGCGGCATCCGCCGCATAACTCGCTGCTTCGGCGATCTCTTTCACTTTATAAGACGGTCCGTCGGCCGCCATATAGAGCGAACCCGGTTTGGCTTTCTCCAGCGCGAGCACGTATAGCTCAGCCAAATCGTCCACGTGTACCAGCGGCCAGCGGTTCTCTCCATCCCCCACATACCGGGCCGCTCCCGATTCCTTGGCCGAGTTCACCAACATCGAAAACAGGCCCCCGGCCCGGCCGTACACCACTGCGGGACGGATCACCACTCCACCGGCGCCGAGCGCCAGCCGCTCCGCACCAGGCCTCCAGGCCACAATCGGCGCTGGATTTAGCGGCGACGACTCATCGTAAACCTGGCCGTGCGTATCTCCCAACACCCAAACGCCGCTCGTATAGATCAAGGGCTTGCCACGCGGCAGAACTGCCATGGCTTCCATATCGAGCCGCCCGTCGTTGGTCGTACCGGCAAAGATCACGCCGTCCGAAGCCGCGGCTGGCGTCTCCAACGTCACCGGAGTCTTGAGATCCGCTCGAACCGGCGTAACACCTTGGGCCCTCAGCGCCTCGTCCTTTTCAGGGCTCCGCGATAAACCAATCACGCTGTGACCGGCAGCCAGCAATCCTTCCGCGATGACACTTCCGATATACCCTGTAGCGCCAACGAGAAACACTTTCATGACTTACTTCCAGCTTACTCGTAGCGTAACGCTATCAGGGGGTCTACCCGCGCGGCGCGGGACGCCGGCAGATATCCCGCCAGTGCGGCGGTCAGTGCGATAGCCAAGGTTGCTCCCGCGAACACCAACGGATCGAACTTGCTTACGCTGAACAGTTGCGAGTTCAAGACGCGAGCCAGCGCGAAAGCCGCGAGCAGCGCCACGAGGATCCCTCCTAACGCAAACGCGAGCACTTCCCCCATCACCATTCGCACCACCATGCCTGGCAAGGCGCCCAGTGCAACGCGAATCCCGATCTCACGCGTGCGCCGGACAACCATGTAAGCCATCACTCCGTAGAGCCCGATCGCCGCCAACAGCGTGGCCAAAACGCCGAACGCCGTCGACAGAAACGCGACAAAGCGGTCGGTAAAGAGCAACTCGTCGATCTGATGGTCCACGGTCATGATGTCATACAAAGGCAAGTTGGGATCGACACGCTTGAGAACGCCGCGCACCGCGCCCGCAAGCGATGTAGCGTCCTGGCGGGAGCGCACGTAGAATGTCATCGAAGGCGCAGTCTGCTGCAAGTACGGGAGGTAGACAAACGGATTGGCCTTCTCGCGTAAATTCTGATGTTTGCTATCGCGTACTACGCCTACAACCTCGATCAACTTCTTGGGTTCCTCAGACAGCGCAATGCGTTGGCCTAGCGGGCTGATTCCGGCAAAGTACTTGGCGGCGAAAGATTCATTCACCACTGCCACTTTTGGAGCGTTTTCATCGTCACCCAGTTGAAAGTCCCGGCCCAGCAGAAGAGGAATGCCCATAGTTCCGAAATAGAGCGGCCCAACGGCATTCATCCGCGAGGTCATATTTTCGTCTTGCTTGGGGGTGTACCCTGCAATAGAAATGCCGTCCATGTCGGTATCGCCCGCTAACACTGGGGAGCTGGCTCCCGATACCGCGAAGACGCCAGGCAGCGCGGAAATCTCCTCCCGCACGCGCCGGTACAGTTCGTGCGCCTTTGCGTTCGAATACCCGTTGAGCGAGGGCTGCATCGAGAACTGCAATAGCGATGCCGGACGGAAGCCCGGATCGATAGATTTCAAATTGTACAGGCTGCGCGCAAACAAGCCCGCGCCGATCAGCAACAGTAGCGACAATGCAACCTGCGAGGCTACCAGCAGCTTGCGAAGCCGCACATGTCCAAAGCCACCACCGACGCTAGTGGCTTGATCCTTGAGCGTGGTTGCGAGTTCTCGCCGCGACGCTTGTAGTGCGGGCGCCAGACCAAACAGAACTCCGCACGCGAGCGAAAGCACCAAGGCAAACAGCAACACCCGGCCATCCAGACTGCTCGTTAGCCCGTCCGTGGCGGGGCCAGGAGGCACCAGCCGGAGCAGGGCGGCACTGGTCCACTCCGCGACCAGCAGGCCCGCGGCGCCTCCTACAACCGATAGCAAGACACTCTCAACCAGCAACTGGCGGATGATGCGCAACCGGCTGGCGCCCAGAGCGAAGCGAACCGCGATCTCCTTTTGCCGGCCGCTGGCCCGCGCGATCAGCAGATTGGCGACATTAGCGCAGGCGATCAACAGAAGCAGTCCGACCATGGCCATCATGGCGATCATTCCGGAGGCGAGCCCGTCCGGCGCTCCGGAAATCCCCTTCCCGCCCGGCGTGAGCAGCAGTGGCTGGTTGACAAACTTCGTACGCCGGGCGGCAGACATCTTGTGGAAATCGCTCGCCTCGCGCTCCCGCAACGAATGCCAGACCGAATTGGCGCTCCCGCTCGCCATCCCTGGCGAACTTACGCGGCCGAAAATGTTCAGCCACATGGCGTGGATATTGTCGAGACCCTCCTGGCCGGGCGCAACTTGTGCCCGCATCATCATAGGAACGTAAAAATCCGGCGCTTCCCCTCTGCCCAAGCCATGAAATCCCGGTTGGGCCACACCAACTACGGTCATGGGATGCGCATTGATGTCGACGGTTTGGTTGAGCACGGAAGGGTCGGCCCCGAAGCGCCGCTTCCAGAAGTCATAACTCAACACGACCACCGCCTGCTGCCCGGGAACGCGATCGTCGTCCGGCGTCAGGGTACGCCCGATTGCCGTCTGCGTGCCCAGTGTCTCAAAGTAGTTTCCGCTGACCATCTCGCCGTAGATGCGATCCGTTTGTCCTTTCCAATTCATCGCTACGAATGTAGAGAAATGGGCGATGACGCCGTTGAATCCCGCTGCGTGGTCACGAAATTCCCGATATTCGGGATAGGAGAACACATACTGGTCATCGTAGTTGGTCTGCATCCAACCGCTGCGGATGCCGGGAGAACTGAAGAGCACGAGTTCTTGGGGGTTTTTGACCGGCAAGGCGCGCAGCAGCGCTTGATCCATGAGGCTGAATACCGCGCTATTGCCCCCGATTCCCAGGGCGAGCGAAATTACGGCCACTCCTGTGAATACGGGTGTTTTCGCCAAGCTGCGGAGCGCATATCGGGTGTCTTGCCAGAGAGTACTCATTGGGTATTTTTTTGCACCCGGGTTGCCACCTGTAAGTCATTGTGTCCGTTATTGTTGGTTGCAGAGCGCCTGTTCGGATTTGGGATGATCCGGTACGACGCCGGAACAGGCTGCACCGGCTTGTGATACGCTACATCGCATGTCCGAGGCGAAGGAAATCGCGGCTTTGATTGCCGGGAT
>DATFZA010000090.1:0-2385 GCA_035314765.1 Bryobacteraceae bacterium | reverse complement strand
CCGGATATCAAACCTTGCTGGACCAGCGTGTTGTAGATATGCCGTGTGTCGACCAGCGCCACCGTCTGACTTTGCAGCAGTTCCGGCTGTGGCGTGGTGGTGTGCGAGAATCCCGAAGTGTTCTGGAGAACGGCGTCCAGGTTCTGGGTTACCGGCCCGATCTGAGACACGATCGCGCCGCCGGTGCCCTGTCCTTGACCGCCGCCTGCAGTGCTCAGTCCCGCGGTCACCTGGCTGCCGACGACACCCTGGCCGCCGGTGGCTTGATTGACAATCTGATTCTTGCCGGTCACGCCCGCTAGCAGCCCTCCGGCTTCCGCCCGTTCGACCTGCCATTCGGCGGCCAACGGCCCGTAACGGTCCACTTCCAGATCCAGATTGTTCTCGATGGCTAGAGCGATGGCATCCTGCGCCGTCAAATACAGCTTTCCCGCTCGAATCAGGTCATGCAAACGGCTGGAGTTTCGCAATTGCACCGGCGGAACACTCGTGCGCCTGTAAGGCCGCGTGAGGACCGATCCGCTGGGCCTTTGGACGGAGACCTCCGATTGCTGGGCCAGGCAGGTTCCCGCCGCGAAAATCGCCACTAGTTTTCGCAGGTTCATTGGGCGCTCCCTTCGGGAATCGAGGAGGGACGCGCCACTTGGCCGGCCACCGCCTCGCTCAAAGAGATGTGATTCACGTCCAGCGTCTGTCCCACGGATTCGTCAAACGCGATCTTGGCGTGGGTGTAGTTGGCCAGCGCCTGCACTTCCGCGCTCTGGTCGGCGGCAAGATCGCGCTGCGCCTGCACCACCTGCGCGATGGTCGATTCGCCAAATTTGAAGCGGTTCTGCTCGGCGGTCAACGTCTCTTGCGCCAGGGCGCGTGTAGCGTTGGCGGTCTCGTAACGCGCGCGCGCCTGCTGAAGTCCGATCATCGCGTTTTTCACATCGACGCGTACCTGACTGGTGAACTTCTGCAGTTGGAGTTCGCTCTGGCGCAGATCCAATTGGTCGGCCACATAATCGGCCTGCGCCGAGCGGTTGCGGAAGGGAATGTTCAGCGAGAAGCCGACGGAATAATTGGGGAAATTGCGCCGCGCGACCTGGCCCAACAGCGTGCCATAGCCTCCCACCAGGTACGGGTCGGGTGGTCCGTTAAGCCCGTTGTAAACGGGATTCAGTTGCCCGGACAGTCCGTTGTTGGTGAACTCGGCGAACGCCTGCAGCGACGGGAGCAATGCGTTTCTGGTGCCGTTAATGTTGATCCGTTTGCTGTCGACGTTGATGCGCGTCTGCTCCACTTCGGGCCGGTTGGCCAGCGCCTGCCGAATCAGCTCGGCGGCCGGCTTGAGGTCTTCTGTCGCCGGAACCTCTATGCGATCCAGCGTCAGTATATGTACTTCGTCCAGCCAGGCGCTCTCCACGCCATTGCGGCTGAGAGCGTTCTTCAAGACCGTTTCCTGCTGGGATACGTTGGTCTGCGAAATCAGCAGTTCTTCTTTGGTCGACGAAACCTCGGCCGCGGCGCGCGTCACTTCGATCGAGGCCAGAGTCCCCAGTTCTACCTGCTTCCTGTTGTCCTCATGCAGCTTTTGCGCGGTGGCGACGGCCTGTTCCTTGATGCGCCTGTCTTCGTTGAAGCTCACCAGATCCCAATACAGATTGAGCACCGCCGAAACCGTGGTAATGACCTGGCGCTTGAACTGAAGGTCGGTGACTTTGCGATTATTCTTGGCAACCCGGATATTCCGATTGTTGACGCCCACACCAAATCCCTGCAATATCGGCTGGTTAATGAACAGATCGAGGGAGCCGGCGGTGTAGGGGCTCAAGACGTTATAGAGGCTATTCACGGCGCTGCGATAACTGGTGTAGGTAAGCTGTGCGCTGGTTCCCGTAACCCACGTCTGCCCGTAACCGAACTGATAAGTCCGGCTGTTATTCAAGAAGAACGGAGTACCGCTCAAAATGGTATTGCTTTGCGGCGTGGTGGTGTGCTGGAAGTTGCCATAGGCGAAGAAAAACGGATCGAGCGCGGGAGGCGGCGTACCCAACTGGGTAACGATGCCGCCGCCTGAACCAACTCCCGATCCGCTTTCCGCCAGGCCTACCGCCGTGGCGTTCACGCCCGCGAGACTCACGCTTACCGGACCGGGACTGACCGGCAGGCCCAGGTTGCGCAGAAAACCTCCGCCTTCGGCGCGGCGCTGAACTTCTCGCGCCAGATACGGGCCGTAGCGCTGCACCGCAATGTCGATGTTGTTCTCCAGCACGAGCGCAATTACGTCTTGAGCGGAGAGATACAAATTCCCTCCGCGCACCAGCGATTGGAGGCGCGGACTATTTCCAAGGTTGGCCGGAGAGACGATTCTCTTCTCGATGTGAAATGGCCGCAAGAAAC
>DATFZA010000089.1:0-2586 GCA_035314765.1 Bryobacteraceae bacterium | reverse complement strand
GCCGCGCCACTCGATCGAATGCGGAACGCCTGTTCCGTTCTTTCTGACTTCGGTGCCGACTTGAACCAGATAACTGTTCTGGCCGAACCGGAACGTCTTCTTGGCGTAGTTCTTGCCGTCGGAGAACTCGTAGTCGATGCCCAAACCGCCGGCAGCCGGCGTGGCCCGATACAATGCGAAATTCAAGTGCGACGCGGTCTCGTCGTCTTTCAAGGAAAGCCCAAACGGGGGAACCACTTTAGACAGTGCGTTCTCGTTAACCAGTTCCAAGGGCTTGCCGGTACGGTCCAGATACTTTTTGAGCAACCAGCTTCGGACTACGCCGCCCTTGTTCGCCAGGCGGATCTTATAGAGATCGGTGTCGATGGTGAACTCGCTCTCGGCGTCGTCTTGAATCGCGCCCGGCATCGGTTCCGCTGGCGTCTTCGCTGCACTCGCCGTATTGGTTACCGCCGCTGCGGCCGGCGGCTTGGCCACCTCCGCGGCCTGCTTGGGTGTAACCACCGGAGCTGTCTTGATTGGAGGGTTGTTCGCTTTGTACAAGTATTGCGAAGCGAAAAGAACGGCAAACATCAGCACAAACGCGATCAGCAGACGCGTCTCCATCGACATGTCTTTGGGCGGCTGATTATTGGGGAGTTCGGGCATACAAAAACCTACCGGACGGGGTCGAACCCGCCTTCACAAAATGGATGACACCGCAGCAGGCGCTTGAGGCCCATACCGATGCCCCGCAATGCGCCGTGGCGCTCGACGGCTTCACGCATGTATTCCGAGCAGGTTGGCTCAAAGCGGCAAGCCGAGGGAAGCAGCGGAGAGAGGAAGCGCTTGTAGATGCGGAGCACGGAAATTACCGCTTGCCGCATTGAGTAACGAGCCGGTCCACGGCCTTCTCTAACTGTTCGGGAGTGGCCAGAAGCAGAGTCCGGCGCGGGTTGATGACAAGATCCCATTGCGGTGCGATCTCCGGGAGGCGCAATCTTAGGATCTCACGAAGCCGGCGCTTGGCCCGGTTTCGCTGGACGGATTTGCCAAAGGCCCGAGGGAGGGTAAAGCCTAGCCGGGGTCCCTCGCTTGCGGCGCGCGGAACCGCCAGACAAAACGCGGCAAAATAAGGACTCGTAAACCGCACCCCTTCTTGATACGCTTTGCGGAAGTCGGAAGATCGAAGAATCCGTGAGCTTTTTCGAAAACGGAAGCTAATCGGAGTACCGGACGGCTCTCTCGTCGCTGACCGTGAGTTTGTGACGACCCTTGGCGCGCCGGCGGGAAAGCACCGCACGGCCGTCCTGGCTCTTCATCCGCGCCCGGAAGCCGTGTGTTTTCGCCCGTTTGCGATTATTTGGTTGAAATGTTCTTTTTGGCATTGTCTACTGATCCGGGCAAGCACAGCGCTACCCTGCGAAAAAACCTAACTTTCAGTATAAGGGCTGGGAAGCGCGGGTGTCAAACCGGAATCGAAGTCCCGTCCCGCGCCCGCCACCATGATAAACTCCTGCACAGATCGACATGCGGAAAATCATCCTGATCCTGTTCGCGGTTCCGGCCCTGGCGCAGGCGCCCGCCTTTCAGCCGGTGGGCAACATGAGCCAGCTCATGATCAACATCATTTACCCAACCTCCGACGCCATTTTCTACGTGGACCGCACACCGCCCACCACCGAGGTGGAATGGAATCAGCTGAAGAACCAGGCGCTGATGCTGGCGGAATCCGGCAACCTGCTGTTGATGCCCGGCCGTCTGCGCGACAACGGCAACTGGGTGACCGACTCCAAGATGATGGTGGAGGCCGGCGCCGCTGCCTACAAAGCCGCGATGGCGAAAGATATCGATGGCGTGCGGGCGGTGAATGACAGGCTGTATGCCGCTTGCGTTACGTGCCACATGCAATACCGGGCAGACTACCCGAAGTATCCGAAAAAGAAGCAGTGACGCCCAGGCTAGCTTAGCTAAGCTAGTGCGCTGCCAATCCTTCCGTCAACTCGATACGCGTGCCCACCGGGTCGAGGATAAATGCGATCTTGAGGCCGTCTAACTGCGGAATTTCGCGATAGGTCATATCGAACGCCATCCCGTCGGCCTGAAGTTTCTTACAGAACGCTTCCAGCCCAGTCACTTCAAAACCGATATGATCGAGCGCTCTCCCCTTGGTCGGCGCAGGCGCCGATTGCGCTTTGCTGAAATCGACTTCGCCGCCCGGGAACTTGGCCGCCAAGAATTTGTTTCGCACGCCCGCCGTGCCGCCGAACGTCTTCACGTACCAGGCGCGCAAGGTTTCCGGATCGGTGGTGGCAATGTGAATGTGATGAAAGGCTATCGGGACTTTGAGCTTGGCATCCTCGGTGAATTCGACCCGCACTTTCTCGGGGAAATTGACCATGATCTGCTTGGTTTCCGGGAGGTCCAACACGACTTCGAGATTCGCCGCGGCAAGCTTGGCCTTGATATCGGTGTAGCTGGGTACGAGGAACCCGAAGTGATTTACGGTAGAGCCGTCCGTGCCGCCGGTGGGCTCAGTCCGCGCCTTTTGAATAATCACGAACACGCCCGGCAGTTTCCACATCTCCAGCGGGCCGGCATGTTTTA
>DATFZA010000088.1:0-4288 GCA_035314765.1 Bryobacteraceae bacterium | reverse complement strand
ATATCCGGCGAAATGATGCGGATGTTTTGTTCCGGAATGCCGCCCACCAGCGCAAACACCGTGCGATGCGCGTGCGGAGCCTGCGAAGTAAGCCAGATGTCCAGATCTTTGGTGGCCGTGTTGTAGTCGGCGACGCATCCGCAGGTTTCCAGCGGCGCCGGATGGCAGCGCGGGGAGATTGCGTCCAGACTGATTTTTACCGGACTATCGGCGAAAGCCTTCGCCGTTGCCTGCCGGTCGCCCACTTCCCAGTGGAAAATGTGGTTGGATTTCTCTTCGCGGTCCTCGCGCAAAATCGGGGCATCGGCGTCGCGCGCCTTGTGCGGATCCACCAGCACCGGCAACTCCTCGTAATCCACCTCCACCAATTCGGTCATGTCGGCCGCGGCATGACGGGACTCGGCCACCACAAACGCCACTTCCTGAGATTGAAACAGAACCTTGCCCGTTGCCAGCACCATCTGCTTGTCGTAAGACATCGTAGGCATCCACGACAGACCGGCCTTTTCCAGATCCGCGCCGGTAATCACGGCCAGCGCGCCGGGAACTTTCATGGCATTTTCGATATTTACGCTCTTCAGCCGCGCATGGGCGAAGGGGCTGCGCACCACTTGACCGAACACCATGCCAGGGAGATTGACGTCGTCCACATAGTGGCCGCGCCCTTGGATGAAGCGCGCATCTTCCTTGCGCTTGACGGAGTGGCCCATGCCGCCGATGGTCTCGGAAGTTTCCAGGATTTTCATGCCGCTACCTCAGGTTGTATTTCCGCAGCCACCGGTTGTATTTTCGCAGCCGCCTGTTGCATTTTCGCAGCCGCGTACTGAACTGCCTTCACAATGTTCTGATAACCGGTGCAACGGCACAGGTTTCCCGAGATTCCCAAACGGATGTCATGTTCCGTCGGGTTTGGGTTGGCCTCGATCAGAGCGCACGCCGACATCAACATGCCCGGCGTGCAGAAGCCGCATTGCAAACCATGCTCCTGATGAAAACCCTCTTGCAGCGGATGCAGCGTGGCGCCGTTCATCAAACCTTCCACGGTACGAACCTCGCGGCCATCCGCCTGCACGGCAAAAATAGTGCAGGATTTGACCGGCCGGCCATCCAGCAATACCGTACAAGCGCCGCAACTGGTGGTATCGCAGCCTATGTGGGTCCCGGTCAGGTTCAAGCCCTCGCGAATAAAGTAGACCAGTAGGGTTCTCGTTTCTACATCGCCCTCCCGGTCCGCGCCGTTCACTTTCAATTTGATGTGTTGAGTATTTGCCATGGCAGTTCTCTCCCCGTGTCCTTTATCCCTGGGCTCGCTCCACCGCGCGTGTCAGCGCTCTCTTGGTCAACTCTCGCACCATGCCGCGTTTGTAGGCCGCCGGAGCACGCAGATCGGAGCTAGGCTGCGACTCATCCGAGGCAAGTTGCGCCGCTTGCGCGATATTCGCCTCAGTTAGTTTCTTGCCGCGCAGAAACTCTTCCGCCTTCTTGGCCTTTATTGGAATTGGGCCGGCATTGGTGAGGCCGATCCCCGCCCGCAGGCAATTTCCGCTACCATCCAGCGTGACTTGGGCGGCTACGGCGGCGGTCGCAAAGTCGCCGACTTTCCGTTCCAGCTTGAGGTAAGCGCCACCGCTGCGAGGCGGCGGGAGAGGAATGCGTATTTGCGTGAGAATCTCATTGGGCCCGAGGGCGGTGGTGAAAATAGATACAAAGAATTTTTCAATCGGTATCACGCGCTCTCCTTGAGGCCCAGTCGCCACCACCTCGGCGCCCAGTGCCAGCATGGTCGCGCCATGATCGTTGGCGGGATCGCCGTGCGCCAAATTGCCGCCGATGGTCGCGAGATTGCGTACCTGAGGATCGGCGATAACGGAAGCCGTATCGTGGATAATCGGGAATTTCGAGCGAATCAGGTCGGAATGTTCGAAGGCCGCTTCTCTGACTAATCCACCAATCTTCAGGTGGCCGGATTGTTCCTCGATGGAGTCGAGGCCGGGAACGCGATTGATGTCGATCAGCCAGGCGGGTCTGGCGATCCTGAGTTTCATCATGGGGATCAGGCTTTGCCCGCCGCTGAGGATCTTGGCGTCCTCGCCGTGTTGCTGCAGGAGGGCGATGGCTTCGGGAATGGTTCGTGCCTGGGCGTATTCAAACGCTGCGGGAATCATCTTTTGACCTCTCTTGTAAAGTATTCCGCGATCTCCAATCGTCGATCGCATTGCGGATCGCGTCGGAGGCAAGATTACTGCAAATCATTTTGTACTCGGGGATGCCGCCTAGGGCGTCCGCCACGCTCCGCTTGGTTAGCTGGTAGGCCTCAGCCACGGGTTTCCCCATCACCATTTCGGTCGCGATGGACGAGCAAGCGATGGCTACGGCGCAGCCCATGCACTTGAACTTGATGTCCCGAATCCGGTCGTCCGCGATACGCAGAGTGATTAAAACGGTGTCGCTGTCGACCGGACTCTTGGCTATGCCCTGGCCAGAAGGGTCCTTTATACGGCCTGCATTTTGCGGATTGTGATAGTGTTCGCGAATTCGCTCGTTGTAGGGCCCCATGCTTCATGGCACTCATTTCGGGCTCGACCGGATACTATCGATCCGCTTGCATCCAGGCAAGCCTATGATACACCTCGCGAAAGGCTAGGCCAAGATAGAAGATTCCCTGTTCTTAGCATCGGGGATTCCCCGATACTCACGCGAACAACTTGACTAGTTGTGCTCGATCACTCGCCATCTCCCGAACTCCGGACAGTTCCGGCTCCGCTGTCGCGCGCTGACCAAGTACACGGCTGGATGGCGCCGTCATCGGCATGACCAGTTTCGGCGCTTCAGCGCCGGCGCCCGCTCTAGACACTCTACTCGCCCGGGGCCGGCTTCGAATGTGCTGCACCATCAAACCTGGCCAGCAGCGGCACAATCTTTATCATCCAAGCCGGATGATCCTGCGCAAGCGAACGCGCAAATTCGAGCGATTCCTTATCGCCCAGTGCTATCAAGGACTCGACGTATCGTTGCAGGCTCACAGGGCTCCACGGAGAAATAGAACGGAGGCTGCTCTCGGCAAAATACCAGCGTCCGAATCTGTCCCATCGGCCGTTGGCCGCCGAATCAAGCAGCCGTGCGCGTAGTAGCTTCTTGGCGAGATCGGGGGCATGCGATTGGTAATACCTGGTTTGTGCCGCTGCGAACTCAGCCAAATCGGCGAGCCACGTGGAGGCGGTTCCTGCGGCGGCATGTCGAAGACCTGCACCGAACCGTCTTTGGATGCCACCAGCAGCGAAGAGGCGCCAGGACTGAAGATAGCCGTCATCATCTCAGCCCCCGTGCGCAACGGCAGAGTGAGCGGTTCTCCCGTCTGCGCATCCAAGACCCGCGCGGTGTGATCCCGCGAATTTTCAACGAGGCACAACAGGTGTGCGAATTTCCGTTGGTCCTGGTTTGAAACCAAAGGTTTGGTCGGGGCGGGGCGATTTGAACGCCCGACCCCCTGCGCCCAAGGCAGATTTAGGACTCAGCTCAAAATAATCTGTTTTCAAGCATTTTCTTTTCAATGAGTTGTGGGCGTCGTGTTGAACGGCGTGGATTTCGATGGAACCGACGGGTTCTGCCATCCTCAATTTCATCTACACCGGCGGTTCTCCGGCGGATTGTCGGGTTTGGGACGAGCAGCTTGTTGCTTGCTTCCTTCACGCCGCGTTCTTCACGGATAGAACTCGCCCGGGCCCGCTGCAGTGTGAGGGCCACGAGCGGCCGTTTGTGCTTCTTCCTTCGCACGCTTAATAACCGCAGTTCACTGCATAGGCGTGTTGAGCCCTGTGAAACCAGGAAGCTCCAGACGGCTAACAAATCGACTACAGCAGGACTGAGCCCGCGGGGTCCGCTTCAAGACCGTACCCGATGGCGCGGTAGCCTTTGAGCCGCTTCTCGTAAATGCGTGCAAGCATCGGCACCTGCTCGTCGACGTAGTCAAAGACACGAACCGTCTTCTTGCCGTGGTGAATTCGGTGAAGGCGACCGACGTACTGTTGCAGCGTCCCCCGCCACGAAATCGGCATTGTGAGGAATAGAGCGTCGAGTCGCGAATCGTCAAATCCTTCGCCGATGTAGCTGCCTGTCGCAAGGATCACGCGTGGCTCGCCGTCTGCGATTGCGGCCAATTGTGCGGCGAGTGCTTGGCGCTGCTTCTTTCCCATGCCGCCTTTGAGGATGATCACATTGTCCAGACCAGTCAGCCCCAAGGCCAGCCGTTCGATGTGATCCGTTCGATTGGTGAGCACAAGCGGCGTCA
>DATFZA010000087.1:0-6702 GCA_035314765.1 Bryobacteraceae bacterium | reverse complement strand
GCATTCTGCCCGAAAGCGCCGAAGACGGAAAACAGCGGAATCAGGAAAACGACCGAATGACCCATGTCTTGCCCATGATGTCTAGCCCTGCCTAGCCCCGAACGTTCAGTGAGGGGACCTTGTGGGGCCGACCCCCTGGTCGCCCTCGGCAGCAGCCTAGCCCTGACAACTGATTTTTTCACAGCTTCTTAGTGAGGGGACCTGGCGCCAAGGCTACTTCAGGCTGATCAATAAATAGGTCAGCAAGCCCATCATCGCCGGAATGACGAATTCCACACTACTCCGCAGCAGCCAGAGAGCGCGATGCGCAGGCTTGCTCTCCTCCACCGCCTCATTCCGCAAAGACGTCAAACGCGTTTTTAGGTTCGATCCGCCCCGAATCGCCCGCAGAATCTCTTCGCGTCCACGCCGGTCGGCAATCAGGATGGTCGCCGAATGAATGCCGTTCGTCGACTGCTCGAGCTTCTTCCGCAACGGTGGCGGAACCTCTTCGACAGAACGGTAAACGCGGGTCTTATCGCCCACCGAGATGAAAATGGTCGAACTCTTTAGCGTGACGTGGGACATACGTGGGCTCTCATCACTGATTGCTGGCTATCGGCTTCGGAACTACTCGACCCATGCCGGCCGCCGGGGCTTCGTCCCCCGCATGTTCTAATATAACCTGAATAAACCCCAGCGCGGCCTTCGAAAGCGCTTTATCTTTGCGATGAATCAGTCCTAACCTCCGGATCAGCGGATCCGGCCCCAACGACACCGCCGCCAGTTTTCGCGCCTCCACTTCCTCCCGGCAGGTGGTCGAAGAGATAAACGATAGCCCCAGCCCGGCCATTACAAACCGCTTGATCATCTCCGTCGAGTCCAGCTCCATCGAAATCTGTAAGCGGTCTTCCACTGGCTCCAGCCAGCAATCCAGCCGCGCTCGCGTGACGCCGGTCTTTGGCAACAACATCTGTTGCCCGATCAGGTCTTCCGGAAAAACGCTCGCGCGCATTGCCAGAGGATGTCTGGCCGGCATCAGCAGCTTGATCTCATCGGAATGAATGCGGGCAACCTGCAGTTTCCGCTCTGCGACCGGCAGTTGCGTGATCCCGAAATCGGCCAGGTTGTCCATGACCGCCTCCACCACGCGAGTGCCATAAGACCGGTCTACCGATAACTGGACATTGGGAAAATTCTTCTTGTACTCTGAAAAAACCCGCGGCAATACGTAAATGCAGGTGGCCTCATTGGCGGCAATCACCAGTTCGCCGCGCGGCACGCGCTCCAACTCGTTGATGGCGTCCTGCGCCTGCCTCCGCAGATCCAGAATCTGCTCCGCGTATCCGCCGAAGATCCGTCCGGCCGTGGTCAGAGCGATACGAGTCCCCAGGCGCTCAAACAGAGTGGCGTTTAGTTCGTGCTCCAGTTGCCGAACCTGCGCGCTGATCGCCGGTTGCGTCCGGTAGCAGGTCTGAGCCGCTTTGGAGAAGCTCTTCAGCCTCACGATCTCGAGGAATGTATGGAGTTGGTCGAGGTCCACAGGCCTTACCCGAACGCAGCGATGACTCTAGTGTACCAGTGATCGGTTTTTCACTTGCCCACGAGAAGATAACCCACCCATCCTTTGACAGTGAAGTTGACAGTGAAGTCTGACACTGAAGTCGTTGGACAACCGCACTCCGCCCCTTGTAGGGCCGTCCCCCTGGACGGCGGCCGACGCCTCGTCGGCCCCTCGTTATTTAGGAAATTCCTGACTCAGCAAGAAACCGCTACTCTTTTCCCACCACCGCCCGGCAGCGCTGAAACAGTTGTAACAGTGACTCCGCGTATTCTTCCGGCGTCTTCGTGGTCTTGCCGGTGAACCCTGCTGCGCCGGTTCCCTTGCCGAAACCGGTGGTCACCGCGACGAACTTCATCAAATCGAGAGCGATATCGTCTTTGGACCGCACTGGGCCAGCCGAACCCGCGCCAGCCTGCAAATCTTCTGAACTCATAGTCTCCGTTTCCCTCCGCGAGGCTCACGACCAGGGAGTAAGATCCGATCGCGTGTAAAATCTTAGGTTACTGCATTTCGCTGGTGAAACGCTGCGGTAGATGCCCCTGAACGCTGTGCGGTTGATCCGAAAAATGCGCGGTGGCGCCCAGGCGCATCTGCTCGAATGCGATGACGGCTGCTTCTATGTGGTCAAGTTCCTCAACAACCCGCAACACCGGCGCATTCTGATCAATGAACACATCTCTTCCCTGTTCTTGCAGTTTCTCGATATTAGCGTACCCAAGACCGCGGTCGTCAATGCTTCGCGGGAGTTCCTGGCGGACAATCCCGAGATCTACCTGCAGCTGGGCCACCGGCGCCAGCCAATAGAGCCCGGCTGGCACTTCGGGTCCTGCTATCCGGGAGACCCCGCGCGCGTCACCGTCTACGATTTCCTGCCTGATGTTCTGCTCGACAAGGTGGAGAATCTGAAAGAGTTCTGCGGGGTGCTGGCGTTCGACAAATGGATGGGCAATGCCGACGCCCGCCAGGCGATCTTTTTTCGCGCCCGGCTAAAGCCCCTGCTGAACCGCGGTAGCCCTGCAACTTCTGATGAGCCTGACCGGAGGTCAGCTGACGAGAAGGTCCGTAGGTCAGCTAGTGAGCACGTCCCGAGGTCAGCTAGTGAGCCCGCCCGAAGGTCAGCTAGTGAGCCCGCCCGGAGGTCAGCTGACGAGCCCGCCCGAAGGTCAGCCGACCCGGCCCGCATGGGCTTTGTGGCCGAGATGATGGACCACGGTTACGTGTTCGACGGCCCGGGTTGGTCCTTTGGCGATTCTCCGTTACAGGGTCTGTACTTTCGCCCCCAGGTGTACCGGCAGGTTCGCTCCTTCGATGACTTTCAGCCCTGGCTCGACCGGATCATGCATTTTCCGGAACAGATCGTCGATCAGACGCTGAGGCAGATCCCTTCCCAGTGGCTCGCCGGCGACGAAGCCGAACTGGAAAAACTCCTGACCAAGCTGTTAGCGCGCTCCAAGCGCGTGCCCGACCTGATTCGCGAGGCCCAGCATGGGCGCATCAACCCGTTTCCTCACTGGGTCTGATTCCACCTCGAATCAAAGCCGGTAGAATTAAGCATGCACCGTTACGTCCTGCACAATGGCGAGGTTCAAGATGCCCACGCGCCCAGCGTTTCGCCGGGGCAGGTCGGATTCATGAACGGTTGGGGCGTGTTCAGCACGCTTCGGGTGGCCGAGGGCGTTTTGTTCGCCTATGAACGCCACTGGGCTCGCATGCAGCGCGATGCCGTCCGCATGCATGTGCCTTTCCCGGCCGATCCGGAATGGCTTCGCTCGCACCTGCATCGGCTCATTGATGTTAATAGCGCCTTCGATGCGACCCTGCGCGTCGTGATCGTCCGCAACCACGGTGGCGCTTATGAAGGGCCTGGCCTCGACCGCGATTTCGATCTGATCGCCTTTACCACCGGCCTTACCGACTGGGGTAGTTCAGTGCGCCTGGGAATAAAGCCGCACGCTCGGCACGCGCAATGTGAATTTGCCGGCGCCAAGATTATGTCCTGGGCGCTCAACTTGGTCTGGTACGAAGAAGCCCACCAGCGTGGGTTCGACGAATATATCCTGCTGAATGAGCGGGGCGAAGTGAGCGAGTGTACGTCGGCGAACATTTTCGCGCTCTTTGGCGGCCATCTCTACACACCACCCCTGAGTTCCGGCTGCCTGGCCGGGATTACACGCGAGCTTTTGCTGGAGGAACTCCGCGTTCCTGGACTGGTCATCGCGGAGAAAACGTTGTCGCCCAGCGACCTGGAACGCGCAGACCAGGTCTTGATCACTTCGTCGACCAGGGATGTAGTGTCGGTTCGCGAAATCGATTCCTTGCGCATCCAGAGTCAAGGTGAGACCGCCACCATCTTACGCTCGGCTTTTGTCTCGTACCGGAAGTACTATTTGGCTACGCATGCGCGCCCGAGTAAGGTCCTCAGTGAGTAAATGGGCCTATTGGATGTCCAGGGTGGAATGCTATAATCGGCCTAACTGACGTGGCGTTTATACGTTGTCCCCATTGCGGTTCTAATAGTTTGCGAGGTTCCAAAATCCGGGGCGGCAAGGAAAGATTCAAGAGTTTTTTCGGAGTTATTCCTTTCCGCTGCCGCCAATGTACACAACGTTTCTCCGCTCCTATCTGGAATTTGCGAGCCGCCAGGTATGCTCGCTGTCCCAAGTGCCTCCGCATGGAGTTGAGCACTTGGTCGGAGCAGTTCTATATACCGCCGCTGGGGACAAGGCTCTATCTGCGGTTGGGCGCGACGCCTTATCGTTGTGATTTCTGCCGCTGCAATTTTGCCAGCTTCCGCCCCTGCAAGGAGAGGTTTTCCTGGCGGCGCCGCCGGGAAGCGATAAAAGCGCGTAACGCGCAAGAGGCCCAGCAAGCTCAAGCTGCGGCGCTCGAATCCGCACCCGAAATCGAGCGTGCGCCAGCAATCGAAGCCGAGTCCGCTAGCAACCTGCCTCACGCCGCCGCTCCGGAGCAATCGGCGATTTTCACCGGCTTCAAGCCGGATGGCACGGCTTTGCCCGCGAATACGCCAGTAAACGCCAACTACCTCGGTGACGTCTAGCCCCGGCCCGGATCGGCTCTCTTTCCCCCATGCGGTGCGCGTGGTTGTCTAGCCCCGAACGTCAGTGAGGGGATCGGCACACCACCAAATGAAAGAAAACAAAATTGGCCCCAATCGGCAACAAAACAACCTGTTCTCCGGCCGGCATGCACGGCCCGAACATGGCATGCAAGATGGACGGGACTGTTTCTCCTGGTTCCGTTCGCTACTCGAAGCTGCGTTTTGCACAGCCCCGGATCAATGTTCCCGGAATCGTCCGCTCTTCCTCTTGCTAGAAGCCAGCGCCTCAAGACAGCCTTTCACTCCCTCACAGCGACTGCTCCCTTTCGAAAGCCACCGCAGTGAGATCATCGCTCCTGGCCTATCTCTTTCGCGCCACCCTGAATTCTCGACTGGCCCGTTCGGCTGTCAACTCCCGTCCCCGCGTTCGCTCATATCGCGGGGCCGATCCACGCTCCCAACCCGTTGCCAATTTACAATCCAGAACTCTCAAGCTTACCGCTCCCGGCCGCTCCCCATTCGGATGTTCGTCCTCCTGGATTGTAGCGCTCCGTTAACGTCAGACCCGAGAGGCTTGCCTTCCTGTTGGCCCGATATTCCTTTTGCTACCCGAGACCGGCGATCGCGAATCCATCGCCCTTTTCCCGGCTCAAACGCTCCAGGTTCGCTACCTTCAGCAGGCTTGCTGCTCTGTTTACCTCTTAGAGCCACTTTCAGAATGCACCCGGTCGCATTTTGAATCAAGTGTAAAGGTTCCATGAAAAAGTCATTTCCACGGCTTTTTACGCCCCTAAAATCAATGAGTTGACGGGGATCCAATGTGAACAAGTTGTGAATAAAACGACATTTACCTGTTTTGTTTATGGCCCGCTGCGCTTGAGGATCATTCCGGTATCGGTAGCCACCCACACGTGCTGCGGATCGGGCCCCGAGATCATGGCGCGCCGTGCCACCGCCCGGTAATCGACGCTCATTTCCGTCCAATTCTCCAAGTCTTCGCTCTCGATCATCGCCAGCTTGCCGGGAATGGGAAGGTCTTTCAGTTGCCCGTTCACCTCAACCGCCGCCAGCAAGCCTTCCCCCGCGAAAAGAGCCATACCGGTCACCAGCCGGTTAGCCGCGGCGAAACTGTCATGCTGCTCGTTGTTGGACAAGTCCAGTTTCCGGACTTCCGTTCCTAGCTCGGCAAAGTCCGGGAAGTCGAACAGGCCCAGAGCCGTCTCCGCGGGCCCAGGCACGATCTGGATGAGACCGCTCTTGCCCACCTTGACGAAGGATTTCCAGGTCTTACCGCCGTCCTTGGTCTCGAGCAGAATTCGGGTCGCTGCGGACCCGCCGCGGCGCTGCGCTCGCTGCGGATCGAGCCAAGCCGGCGCTTGCCCACCGGAAGTGTTTTGGCTGTGGCCGAGAATAAAGCCATGCTCCCGTCCCGAGAAGGCAATGCAGTCGTAAACCGTGGCGCGGCCGAACGTGTCCACTTCGCTGGCGGCGCCGATCTTCGTCCAGGTCTTGCCGCCATCTGCGCTCTCATAAGCGGCCTTCGGATACCCAGCCGCGAATCCGTGGTTTTCATCCCGAAAGTAGATCGCTTCCAAGCCAGCCAGCTTCGCGAGCTTCGACCACTTGCGGCCGCCATCGCTGGTTTTCCAGACGCCCTCGTCCGTCGCCATCCAGCCCGTCCGATCGTCCAGAAAGGCCAGCGCTTGAGGCTCTTCTCGTAGGTCGACTTGAGACCAATGCGCGCCGCCATCGTCAGTCAGCAGCGCTACCGGCTGCCGATTGCGTTTGGCAAAGCTCAAGACCCCGGCCGCGACGCAATGCTCCGCCGAAGGGCACCGGAAATCCCGGATCTCTAGCGCCGACTCATTCTTGTCGTAGAAATATTGCACCATCCAGCGCTCCGCGCCCCAGCAGCAGTAAGCAATACCGAAGAAGACCAGGGCGCGCCGGACCACCAGGCGCATCGCCTTACATCGCACCAATCATCACTTGGAACCAACCAGGACACCGCCTACGCGCGCCGTCTGGTCCAGCAGGCGCAGGCAGCCAATCTGCTCGCCCACCGTCGTGAGCAGCTCCATCTCGAAGCCGGAATGCGGGT